>NZ_JAYFUY010000127.1:0-28619 GCF_059933065.1 Blautia sp. HA3515
ACCCATAGGATTGATAATTCAAGTCAAGACCAAACCATGCGCATCCGCTGTTCCGTGGATTTGTACAGGCAGCGGTAGACCGAAAAAAAGAAATTAAAAGTAAGACCGTACAGAAAGGATGAGGAAATATGAGAGAAGTGGCAAATGACCAGCAGGGTCTTTACCGCCCGGAATTTGAACATGATAACTGCGGAATTGGTGCAGTTGTAAATATTAAAGGTAAAAAAAGCCATGAAACAGTTGCAAATGCCCTGCGTATTGTGGAAAATCTGGACCATCGTGCAGGTAAGGATGCAGAAGGAAAAACCGGAGATGGTGTGGGAATCCTTTTGCAGATTTCTCATAAATTTTTCAAAAAAGCCTGTAAGAAAGAGGGCATTGAGATGGAGAAAGGAGAAGAGGAGTACGGAATTGGACAGTTCTTTTTCCCTCGAGCAGGAGATCAAGCGTGCCCAGGCAAAGAAAATGTTTGAGATCATTGTGGAAAAAGAAGGACTGGAATTCCTTGGATGGCGTACAGTGCCCACTGTGCCGGATGTACTTGGACACAAAGCACGTGAGTGTATGCCCTATATCATGCAGGCATTTATAAAAAAACCAGATGATGTGGAGAAGGGCCTTGATTTTGACAGGAAACTGTATATTGTCCGCAGGGAGTTTGAACAGTCCAATGATAATACATATGTAGTATCTATGAGCAGCAGGACCATTGTTTACAAAGGAATGTTTCTGGTTGGACAGCTTCGCACCTTTTTTGAAGATCTTCAAAGCCTGGATTATGAATCTGCCATTGCAGTGGTTCATTCCCGTTTCAGTACCAATACAAATCCAAGCTGGGAACGTGCACATCCTAACCGTCTGATCGTACATAATGGCGAGATCAATACGATCCGTGGAAATGCAGATAAGATGCTTGCCAGAGAAGAAAATATGGAATCCCCATATCTGAGCCAGGAAATGTCTAAGGTGCTTCCAGTTGTGAACAGAAGCGGTTCCAAATCAGCAATGCTGGACAATACACTGGAGTTTCTGATGATGAGTGGTATGGATCTGCCTCTTGCAGTGACGATCACCATTCCGGAGCCATGGGCAAATAATGATACCATTTCTCAGGAAAAACGGGATTTCGATCAGTATTATGCAACTATGATGGAGCCATGGGACGGACCTGCTTCTATTCTGTTTTCAGATGGTGATGTGATGGGAGCTGTCCTTGATCGAAATGGTCTTCGACCATCCAGATACTATGTTACATCTGATGGATATGTGATCTTGTCCTCAGCGGCAGGAGTTCTTCCTGTACCGGAAGAAAAAATCGTATTAAAAGAGCGTCTTCATCCTGGAAAAATGCTTCTTGTGGATACTGTACAGGGTAAGATCATTGATGATAATGATCTTAAAGAAATGTATGCAAAAAAACAGCCATACGGAGAGTGGCTGGACAGCAATCTTCTGCACCTGAAGGATATCCATATCCCAAATGAGAGGATCGAGGAATATACAGAAGAGCAAAGAGCCCGCCTGCAGAAGGCTTTCGGATATACCTATGAGCAGTATCGGACTTCGATCCGCAATATGGCATTAAATGGCGCAGAAAGTATTGGTGCCATGGGTGTGGATACGCCTCTGGCTGTTCTTTCCAAACAAAACCGTCCTCTGTTTGATTACTTTAAGCAGCTTTTTGCACAGGTTACAAATCCGCCTATTGATGCGATCCGTGAGGAGATTGTTACCAGTACCAGCGTATATGTTGGAAAGGATGGAAACCTGCTGGAGCAGAAACCAGAAAACTGTCAGGTATTAAAAATCAACAATCCTATCCTTACCAATACAGATATGCTTAAAATCAAGGAAATGCGCTATGAAGGCTTTAAAGTAGCCGTTGTTTCCACTCTATATTATAAGAGTACCAAGCTGGAACGTGCCATTGACCGACTGTTTGTGGAGGTAGATAAGGCATATCGTGACGGAGCCAATATTCTGGTACTTTCCGACCGTGGAGTTGATGAAAACCATATGCCTATTCCATCACTTCTGGCAGTATCCGCTGTGCATCAGCATTTGGTAAAAACAAAGAAAAGCACTTCCCTTGCAATTATCCTGGAGTCCGGAGAGCCAAGAGAGGTACATCATTTTGCAACCCTTCTGGGTTATGGCGCAAGTGCTATTAATCCGTATCTTGCACAGGAAACGATCCGTGAACTGATCGATGCCCATATGCTGGAAAAAGACTATTATGCAGCAGTCAATGACTACAATCAGGCAGTGCTTGGCGGTATTGTAAAGATTGCTTCTAAGATGGGTATTTCCACCATTCAGTCCTATCAGGGATCTCAGATTTTTGAGGCTATTGGTGTATCTCAGGATGTGATCGACAAATACTTTACAGGAACAGTCAGCCGTGTAGGTGGTATTACCCTGGAAGATATTGAGGACAATGTAGAACGTCTCCATTCTGAGGTGTTTGATCTGCTGGGACTTACGACAGATCTTACTCTTGACAGTGTAGGTGCTCATAAGATGAGAAGTCAGGGTGAGGAGCATAAATACAATCCCCAGACCATTTCCCTTCTCCAGCAGGCTACATGGACAGGCAGCTATGATTTGTTTAAAGAATATACAAAGAAGGTTGACGAAGAAAACCATGGTAATTTAAGAGGCCTGATGGATTTTAAATATGCCAAAGAGCCTGTGCCTATGGAGGAAGTGGAAAGTGTTGATGAGATCGTAAAAGCACTTTAAAACAGGAGCAATGTCTTATGGTTCCATTTCCCAGGAAGCACATGAAACTCTTGCCATTGCAATGAACCATCTTCATGGAAAATCCAATACAGGAGAGGGTGGTGAAAGTGAGGAGCGTCTGGATTCTGCAGGAACAGACAATGATCGCTGCTCTGCCATCAAGCAGGTTGCCAGCGGACGTTTTGGTGTTACCAGCCGTTGATCTGGTATCTGCACGTGAGATCCAGATCAAGATGTGCACAGGGAGCAAAGCCTGGTGAAGGCGGACATCTGCCTGCAAAAGGCATATCCATGGGTAGCCAAGACAAGACATTCCACACCAGGAGTAAGTCTGATTCTCCCCGCCGCCGCATCATGATATCTATTCTATTGAGGATCTGGCTGAACTGATCTATGATCTGAAAAATGCCAATAAATATGCAGATATCTCTGTAAAGCTTGTATCTGAAGCAGGTGTGGGAACGGTTGCAGCCGGTGTTGCCAAGGCTGGGGCACAGGTGATCCTGATCTCTGGTTATGATGGCGGTACAGGAGCTGCACCAGCAAGCTTATCCATAATGCCGGACTTCCCTGGAACTGGGACTTGCCGAAACACATCAGACACTTCTGATGAACGGATTGCGTAACCGTGTACGTATTGAAACGGATGGAAAGCTGATGAGTGGCCGAGATGTGGCTGTGGCAGCTCTCCTTGGAGCAGAGGAATTTGGATTTGCAACTGCACTCCCTTGTAACAATGGGCTGTGTGATAATGCGTGTATGTAACCTGGATACCTGCCCGGTAGGTGTGGCAACACAGAATCCGGAGCTGCGTAAAAGATTTAAAGGAAAACCGGAATATGTAGAGAATTTCATGCGTTTTATCGCACAGGGAATTAAGGGAATATATGTCAAAGATAGGCGTACGTACCCTGGAAGAAATGGTAGGACGTACAGACCTTCTGGTTGCATCTGATAAGGTAAAGGAGCCTCATAAGGGCAAAGTGGATCTGACTGCTATTCTGAACAATCCGTATGCAGCAAAAGGGGAGAAGGTTACTTTTGATCCGAAAGCAGAGTTCAATTTTGAACTGGAAAAAACATTGGACGAAAAAGTACTTCTTAAGAAATGCGGTAAGAATATTGTCAGCGGAAGCAAAACAGAAATCTCTGTAAATGTTGCAAATACAGACAGGGCTTTTGGAACGATCCTGGGTGCAGAGATCACTAGAAATCATAAAAAAGGCCTGGCAGATGATACAATTGTAGTCAACTGTACAGGTGCAGGCGGACAGAGCTTTGGTGCGTTTATCCCTAAGGGACTTACCCTGAAACTTACCGGTGACAGTAATGATTACTTTGGAAAAGGACTTTCCGGTGGAAAGCTTGTGGTAAAGGTTCCGGAAAAAGCCGGTTATAAAGCAGAGGATAATATTATTGTAGGAAATGTTGCTTTGTATGGTGCTACCAGCGGAACTGCATTTATCAACGGAATGGCAGGAGAGCGTTTTGCAGTACGTAACTCCGGTGCATGTGCAGTTGTAGAAGGTGTTGGCGAGCATGGATGTGAGTACATGACCGGCGGTCGTGTGGTTGTTCTTGGCAAAACCGGGAAAAACTTTGCAGCAGGTATGAGCGGTGGTATTGCCTATGTGCTGGATGTAGACAATGTGCTTTACAAGAATCTGAATAAAGCCATGATCTCCATTGAAAAGGTTGAAAATAAATATGATAAAAAGGAACTGCGGGATCTGATCGAAGCACATGTACAGGCTACCGGTTCAAAACTGGGAGCAAAGGTGCTGGCAGACTTTGACGAATATCTTCCTCATTTCAAAAAGCTGATTCCAAATGAGTATAAGCACATGGTGACTTTAAGTGCAAAGCTGGAAGAAAAAGGACTGAACAGCGAACAGGCACAGATGGAAGCGTTTTATGAAAGTATTAGGAGGGCATAACCGTGGGAAAACCAACTGGATTTTTAGATTATGACAGAGAGACGGCAAAGGTTCTGCCGCCGAAAGTAAGAATTGCTGATTTTAAGGAATTTCGTATTCCGTTAAATAAAGAAAAACAAAAACTTCAGGGGGCACGCTGTATGGCATGCGGCGTTCCCTTCTGCCAGTCGGGCATGATGCTTGGAGGAATGGCTTCCGGCTGTCCGCTGCACAACCTTGTACCAGAAACAAATGATCTGGTGTATACAGGCAATTGGAAACAGGCATTCTTAAGACTGAGCAAGACCCATTCCTTCCAGGAATTTACATCAAGGGTGTGCCCTGCACTGTGCGAGGCTGCATGTACCTGCAACATTAACGGAGAGCCTGTATCTACCAAGGAAAATGAACGTGCCATTATTGAGACTGCTTATGCAAACGGCTGGGTAAAGCCTCAGATTCCAAAGGTGCGTACAGGCAAGTCCATTGCAGTAGTAGGCAGTGGTCCTTCCGGACTCGCGGCAGCACAGCAGCTGAACCGGAGAGGCCATCAGGTTACTGTATATGAAAGAAACGATCGGATCGGTGGGCTGCTACGCTATGGAATCCCGAATATGAAGCTGGATAAATCTGTGATCGACCGAAGGATCCATTTAATGGAAGAAGAGGGAGTCAGGTTTGTGACGGGAGTTAATGTTGGTGTGGATATTACCCCAGCAGAGCTGCTGAAACAGTATGACCGTGTGATCCTTGCCTGTGGTGCATCCAATCCAAGGGATATCAAAGTCCCTGGAAGAAGAAGCAAAAGGTATTTATTTTGCAGTAGATTTTCTTTCTAAGGTTACAAAAACACTTCTGGATTCTGATTTCCAGAAAGCGCCTTATGAGGAAGCAAAGGGAAAACATGTGCTTGTGATCGGAGGCGGAGATACAGGAAATGACTGTGTAGGTACATCTATCCGTCTGGGAGCCAAATCCGTTACCCAGCTGGAAATGATGCCAATGCCGCCTGTACACAGGGCACCGAATAATCCATGGCCACAGTGGCCAAGAGTGCTGAAAACAGATTATGGTCAGGAAGAGGCCATTGCTGTATTTGGCCATGACCCAAGAGTTTATCAGACAACAGTAAAGGAATTTATTGCTGACAAAAACGGAAATGTATGCCAGGCAAAGATCGTTAAGCTGAAAAGTGAGAAAGATCCTAAAACAGGCCGTATGATGATGGTACCTGTAGAAGGAACAGAAGAAGTGATCCCGGCAGAGCTGGTACTGATCGCAGCAGGTTTCCTTGGAAGCCAGAAATATGTGACAGATGCATTTAAGGTAGCAGTAAACGGACGTACCAATGTGGAAACAAAACCGAATGGATATGAAACAAGTGTGGAGCGTGTGTTTACAGCAGGAGACATGCACAGAGGCCAGTCCTTGGTTGTATGGGCGATCCGTGAAGGCAGAGAAGCTGCCAAAGCAGAGTGGATGAATCTTTGATGGGATATTCATATCTGTAAAATTGTAACTGTCCGGCACCATCACAGTTGCATGCACAATGATACAGCTGCAAAGCTTTTTAAGGCTTCTGTGGCTGTATTTTTTTTGATTCACAGTGATAAAGGAGTTGACAACAAATAATGCCGTTGCTATAATGTTCAACATGAACAAGGGCGTTCTTCATACAGGGGTTGTATGAAGTATGCTCTTTTTTATTATAAAGGAGAGAATGAGATGGGGAATTATACACGAGAAGAAGTTTTACAGATGGCGGAGGATGAAGATGTAGAGTTTATCCGATTGCAGTTTACGGATATGTTTGGAACGTTGAAAAATATAGCCATTACCGCAAGAGAGCTTCCAAGGGCATTAAATAACGAATGCGTGGTAGATGGATCTTTCATTGCAGGGATCGCAGGAGAAAAAGAACCAGATATGTATCTTTATCCGGATCTTGACACTTTTACTATCCTTCCATGGCGTCCCCAGCAGGGAAAGGTTGCCAGACTGTTGTGCGATATTTATACGCCGGACGGAAAACCAAATGAACGCAGTTCCAGATATATATTAGAAAGAACAGCCGCAATGGCAGAGCAGAATGGCTATACCTGCTATATTGATCCGGAATGTGAGTTTTTCCTGTTCCATACAGACGATAATGGAGTGCCTACCACACTGACTCATGAGAAGGCTGGCTATCTGGATATCAGTCCTGTGGATCTGGGAGAGAATGCAAGAAGAGATATGGTGCTGAATCTGGAGGATATGGGAATGGAGATCGAATCCTCCCATCATGAGACTGCACCGGCACAGCATGAGATTGATTTCAGATGTGATGAGATCCGTAAAATGGCTGACCACATTATGACCTTTAAAATGGCAGTGCGTACTATTGCAAAGCGTCATGGGCTTCATGCTACCTTTATGCCAAAGCCTAAAGTGGATGCTAACGGATCCGGTATGCATATTCGGTTTTCTTTATTTAAAGAGGGCAGAAATATTTTTGTGGATCCAGAGAATCCACAGGAGTTAAGTGAGGATGCGTATTACTTTGTTGGCGGCCTTTTGGCCCACAGCAGGGAAATGGCTTTGATCACCAATCCGGTGGTAAATTCTTATAAGCGTCTGGTGCCAGGATATGAGGCGCCTACAGAGCTTACCTGGACTACAAATAATCAGAATTCCCTGATCAGGATTCCAGGTGCAAGAGGAGAACAGACAGGGATCGAACTGAGAAGCCCGGATGCGGCAGCCAATCCATATCTTGTATTTGCCTGCTGTCTGGCTGCAGGCCTGGATGGAATTGAAAAGAAGACCTATCCTACAAAGTCTTCCAATCGTTCTATGTCTGAATCTGATCAGAAAGCCATGAATATAGGTAATCTTCCGGAGAATCTTCGTGAGGCTGTAGAAGAATTTGAGAAAAGCCAGTGGATGAAAGAGGTTCTTGGCAAGGAGTTTTGTGAGGAATATACCGCTGCAAAGAAGAAGGAATGGCTTCGTTATACAAGACAGGTGACACAATGGGAAATTGAAGAATACCTGTATCGTATTTAAGGACATGAAACAGGAATACGAAATACCAGCGTGAAGGTTTGTATAACAAAGACGAAAGAGAGTGGCGGGTACGTATGAATAGCAGCATTGTAATTGCGCTGCCTAAGATCGAAGATGCGAAAAAAATCCGGGCGATCCTGATCCGGTATGGATTTTCCGTGGCTTCGGTATGCAGCACAGGTGCAGGTGCTTTGGCAAGCATGTCCGAACTGGATGGGGGAATCCTGATCTGTGGCTACCATTTGCCGGATATGTATTACCGGGATATATTGGAATATCTGCCTTCCTATTTTCAGCTGTTGCTGCTTGCATCAGCCAGAGTGATCGGAGAGGCGCCATCTTCCGTCTTATCTGTGGAAATGCCTATGAAAGCCAGTGATCTGGTCAATACAGTTGATATGGTACTTTCACAGCTGGAAAGACGATGGAAAAAAGACAAGAAACGGCCAAAGCCCCGTAGCTGGAAAGAACAGAATTATATATCTAATGCAAAATTTTTATTAATGGAGCGCAATCATCTGAATGAAGAGGATGCATACCGTTATATACAGAAATGCAGTATGGATTCTGGTACTAATATGGTAGAAACAGCACAGATGGTATTAATGCTCCTGTATGATGAAGTATAAAATTTAAGAAAATGCCTGAAAGGGCAGCAATTCACTGTGAATATGGAGGATGAGGAAATGAAATTTTTGGATGGTAAATGGGAAAAGAAAGAATGCAGCTTTGAAGAACTTTTAAGTGACCACATCCTGAATCAGCAGGCTTGTGTGGCAGGTGCGATTCACAGTATCCGAAATATGGGTGAAATTGCATTCGTTATTTTAAAGAAAAAGAAGGGCTTTTTCAGACGGTACTGGAAGAGGGAAAAGCAAATGTTTCTGTCCGTGATCTGAAAGAGGCCATGACCGTAAGAGTGACAGGAACTGTCAGTCTGGAGGAGCGTGCACCACAGGGAAGAGAGCTTCTGATCTCAAATCTGGAAGTATTGTCATCACCGGCAGAACCTCTTCCTTTTGGCAATTGATAAATGGAAGCTGAATACTTCTCTGGAAGCAAAGCTGAACTTCCTGTTCCATTTCTCTTCGTAACCTTCAGGAAAGGGCAAAATTCAGGATCCAGGAAGGTCTTACAAGAGCTTTTCGAGATTATCTTTATGAACAGGGATTTACAGAGATCCATACACCAATAGATCGGTCCCAAAAAAAAAAAAAAAAAAAAAAAAAAAAAAAAGAGGAGAAAACCGAAAAAGGCGGTGCAAATAATGTTCAAACTACAGTTAAAAAATTTCCATAAAGCCTGCTGTTCTTGCGCAAAGCCCGAACTTTATAAACAGATGATGGACTTTGGCAGTATCTACGGCACCTATGTGTGTTTGAAACGGGACCTGTGTTCCGTGCAGAAAAGCATAATACCAAACGTCATCTGAATGAATATACAAGCCTTGATTTTGAAATGGGATATATTGACGGTTTTCAGGAGATCATGGCCATGGAGACAGGATATCTTCAGTATGCTATGGAGCTTCTGAAAAAGGATTATGCTAAGGAGCTGGAAATTCTGAAGGTTCAGCTTCCGGATGTGTCCAGGATCCCACAGGTACGTTTTGATGAAGCAAAACAACTGGTGTCCGAAAAGTACAAACGCCAGATCCGTAATCCATTTGACCTGGAGCCTGAGGAAGAAGCCTTGATCGGCCGTTACTTTAAAGAAGAATATGATGCGGATTTTGTATTTGTAACCCATTATCCTTCTAAAAAACGTCCTTTCTATGCTATGGATGATCCGGAAGATACCAGGTATACCTTAAGCTTTGATCTTCTGTTCCATGGTCTGGAGATCACCACAGGAGGGCAGCGTATCCATGATTACCAGGCACTGTGTGACAAGTTAGCCGCACGGAGGTATGGAAACTGAAGGAATGGGAGGAGTATCTGGATACCTTCAAACATGGAATGCCGCCACATGGCGGATTGGGAATCGGTCTGGAGCGTCTTACCATGCAGCTGCTGGGAGAGGATAACGTACGTGAAACATGTCTGTTCCCAGAGATATGAACAGGCTGGAGCCATAAGAGGAGATGGAAAAATGGCAAAGATCATAGATGATGAAACAATGGAAAATGTATGCATTCTGGCAAAGCTGTCCCTTTCCGGACAGGAAAGAGAAAAAGGCTAAGGCTGATATGCAGAAAATGCTGGATTATGTTGAAAAAGCTGGATGAACTGGATACATCTGGTGTGGTACCACTGTCTCATATTTTCGGGGATGCTAATGTATTCCGTGAGGATGTGGTGACAAATGGAGATGAAAGTGTGGCAATGCTGAAGAATGCACCAAAAGCAAAAGATGGACAATATCAGGTGCCCAAGACCATAGGATAGGAGAGAAAACCATGGATTTGGAAAAAATGACAGCGCTGGCTCTGGCGGAAAAGATCAAAACAGCATCAGATCGGTGTGGTTGATGGTGTAAAGTCTGTGTTTGACCAGATCGAGAAAAAAGAAGACAGAGTACATGCGTATCTGGATTTATATAAAAAAGAAGCATATACGAGAGCAAAACAGGTAGAAAAAGGAATTGCAGACGGCACTTATACAGGTCCGCTTGCAGGTGTGCCTATTGCGGTAAAGGATAACATCTGTGTACAGGGAAAGCCTGTTACCTGTGCTTCAAAGATCCTGGAAGGCTTTGAGCCTCAGTACCAGGCAGAGGTGATCGATCGGCTGGAAAAGGCAGGGATGATCATTATCGGAAAAACAAACATGGATGAGTTTGCCATGGGAAGTACTCACAGAAACATCTGCTTATGGGATCACAAGAAACCCATGGAATCTGGAGCATGTACCCGGCGGTTCTTCCGGCGGCTCCTGTGCAGCGGTAGCAGCAGGAGAAGCTTATATGGCACTTGGCTCAGATACCGGTGGTTCTATCCGCCAGCCCAGCTCTTTTTGCGGAGTAACAGGCCTGAAACCTACCTACGGCACAGTTTCCCGTTATGGACTGATCGCTGATGCGTCTTCCCTGGATCAGATCGGACCTGTAGGAAAGGATGTGGCAGATTGTGCTGCACTTCTTCAGGTGATCGCAGGTCATGACCCCAAGGACAGTACATCCCAAAAAAGAGAAGATCTTAATTTTATGGAAGCTTTCAAACGGAAAGATCACAGGTATGAAATTTGGTGTTCCCAAAGAATATCTGGCAGAGGGAATTGACCCTGGAAGTAAAGGCTGCTTTTATGGAAGTGCTGAAAACACTTACAGAGCTTGGGGCGATCGTTGAGTTTTTCTCAGTAAAAACCATGGAATATATGATCCCTGCTTATTATATCATTGCCAGTGCAGAAGCCAGCTCCAACCTGGAGCGTTTTGATGGGGTGAAATATGGATACAGGGCAAAAGAATATGAAGGTCTTCATGATATGTACAAGCGTTCCAGAACAGAAGGCTTTGGAGAAGAAGTAAAAAGACGTATTATGCTTGGCTCCTTTGTACTTAGTTCCGGATATTACGATGCATATTATCTGAAAGCTTTGCGTACAAAAGCTTTGATCAAGGAGGAGTTTAACCAGGCATTTGAAAAATATGATGTACTTCTTGCCCCGGCAGCGCCTTATACAGCGCCAAAGATCGGAGAAAGCCTGAAGGATCCGCTGGCTGATGTATCTGGAGACATTTATACAGTTGCAGTCAATCTGTGCGGATTGCCTGGGATTTCTGTTCCCTGCGGCAAGGACCATACAGGGCTTCCTATTGGCGGGACAGACGATCGGTGACTGCTTTATGGAGAAGAAGATCCTGCGTGCAGCACATGTCTACGAGCAGGCAAGAGGAGATTTTGGAACTCCGGAAGAAGGAGGTGCCAGAGCATGAAACAGTATGAAACAGTGATCGGTCTGGAGGTTCAGAGCTAGCAGCTTGCTACGAGAACAAAAATATTCTGCGGTTGTTCTACCGCATTTGGAGGAGCACCAAATACACACACTTGTCCGGTGTGTACCGGTATGCCTGGGCTCTCTTCCTGTATTAAATAAAAAAGTAGTTGAATTTGCATTAAAAGCCGGGCTTGCAACTAATTGCGGCATTAACCAGTATTGCAAATTTGACAGAAAGAATTATTTCTACCCGGATAACCCTCAGAACTATCAGATTTCCCAGCTGTATCTGCCAATCTGTCATGACGGCTGGGTAGAGATCCAGACTTCTGCGGGCAAAAAGAAGATCCGTATCCATGAAATGCACATGGAAGAGGACGCAGGAAAACTGATCCATGATGAATGGGAAGACTGCTCTCTTGTAGATTACAACCGAAGTGGTGTGCCGCTGATCGAGATCGTTTCTGAGCCGGATATGAGAAGCTCAGAAGAAGTGATCGCATACCTGGAAAAGCTGCGCTGCACCATGCAGTACCTGGGCGTTTCTGACTGTAAGCTGCAGGAAGGATCTATGCGTGCAGATGTAAACCTTTCTATCCGTGAGGTGGGTTCTGAAACATTTGGAACAAGAACAGAGATGAAGAACCTGAACTCTTTTAAAGCGATTGCAAGAGCTATTGAAGGGGAACGGTAGCGCCAGATCGAGCTTCTTGAAATGGGAAGACCTGTAGTGCAGGAAACAAGAAGATGGGATGATAACAAAGAATCTTCCCATGCCATGCGTTCTAAGGAAGATGCAAAGGATTATCGGTATTTTCCGGATCCAGATCTTCCACCCATCCATATTTCAGACCAGTGGATCCAGGATTTGAAAGCAAAGCTTCCGGAATTCCGTGAAGAAAAGCAGCAGCGTTATCAAAATGAATATGGACTTCCAGCCTATGATGCGGAAATCCTTACAGAATCCAGATATCTGGCTGATCTGTTTGAAGAAACAGCTGCGCTGTCCGGGAACCCGAAAAAAACTGCAAACTGGTTTATGGGTGAAGTGCTTCGTCTTGTAAAAGAAAAGGGAATGGAGCCGGAAAAGGTACATTTTAGTGCAAAGCATCTTGCAGATCTGCTGGATATGGTAGAGAAAAAACAGGTTAGTGCCCAGAATGCAAAAAGGGTATTTGAAAAAGTGTTTGACCAGGATATTGATCCTGTGGTATACATTGAAGAGAAAGGTCTGAAAATTGTTGAAGACACAGGCCTGCTGAAAAGTACAGTGACCAGGATCCTGGATGAGAATCCGGAGCCTCTTGCCCAGCTTCTTGAAGGTAAGGATAAGGTTATGGGTTACTTTGTAGGACTGATCATGAAAGAATTAAAGGGAAAAGCAAACCCGGCAGGTGTTCGGGAGGCTCTTGCTGATGAGATCAGCAAACGAAAATAAAACTAAAACAAGCCAGGATGCCATATAGCAGCAGGCTTCTGGCAGGCAGGAGATATTTATGGTAACAGTAAATCACAATTATCTTAAATTACCGGGCAGTTATCTTTTTTCAACCATCGGTAAGAAAGTAAAAGCATATCAGGCAGAGCATACAGATGCAAGGATCATAAGTCTTGGAATTGGAGATGTGACCCAGCCGTTGGTACCGGCAATTATCGATTCCCTTCATAAGTCTGTGGAGGAGATGGCTCATGCAGAGACTTTTCGCGGCTATGCACCGGATCTTGGCTATGATTTTCTGAGAAATGCCATTGCCAAAAATGATTATCAGGATAGAGGGTGTCAGATCTGTGCTGATGAGATTTTTGTTTCGGATGGAGCCAAAAGTGACTCCGGAAATATTCAGGAGATCTTTGGACTGGATAATAAGGTGGCAGTGTGCGACCCGGTTTATCCGGTGTACGTGGATACCAATGTTATGGCAGGACGTACAGGCCTTTACAATACACAGCGTGAGAATTTTGACGGGGTGATCTACATGCCCTGCAGGGAAGAGAATGGCTTTCTGCCGGAGCTGCCGGAAGAAGTGCCGGATCTGATCTATCTTTGCTTCCCTAATAACCCAACAGGTGGTGCCATTACAAAAGAGGGACTCCAGCAGTGGGTGGATTATGCCAACAAAAACGGCTGCGTGATCATTTATGATGCAGCCTATGAAGCATATATTTCTGAAGAGGATGTTCCACATACCATTTATGAGTGTGAAGGTGCAAGAACCTGTGCCATTGAGCTGCGCAGCTTTTCCAAAAATGGAGGCTTTACAGGTGTGCGTCTTGGCTTTACCGTAATTCCAAAAGAACTGGTACGTGATGGTGTGGCGCTTCATGATCTGTGGGCAAGGCGTCATGGCACTAAGTTTAATGGCGCTCCGTACATTGTGCAGCGTGCAGGGGAAGCTGTATATTCTCCGGAAGGCAAGGCACAGTTAAAGGAACAGGTAGGCTATTATATGCGGAATGCCAGAACGATCCGGGAATCTCTTGCAAATGCTGGCTTTTCTGTTTCAGGTGGCGTGAACGCACCGTATATCTGGCTGAAAACACCAGGGAAAATGACATCCTGGGAGTTCTTTGATTATCTTCTGGAAAAAGCAAATGTAGTAGGTACTCCTGGTTCCGGCTTTGGTGCCCAGGGTGAGGGATATTTCCGCCTTACTGCATTTGGTACTTATGAGAATACGCTGGAGGCGATCAACAGGATTGAAAAGGAGGTTTCATTATGAAGGTAAGCCGTATTGAGCATATGTGCGAAGGAAATGGCCATGTGATCATTAAGGAGATCCTGGAGGAGCCTTATCTTGCAGGAAAATGCGGTCTGTATGCAGAAGTAACACTGGAGCCGGGATGCTCCCTTGGTTATCATGAGCATCATGGAGAAAGTGAGACCTATTATATTCTTGCAGGTCAGGGAGAGTATAATGATAATGGTGCATATCGTCCGGTGAGTGCTGGGGATATTACCTATACTCCATCTGGCAAAGGACACGGATTATCAAATACAGGTAACTCAGATCTTGTTTTTATGGCGTTGATCATAAAAGACTGACAGACAGGCTGTTGTACCCAGGTGGTACAGCAGCTTTTTTACTTTACAGGAAATTACTCAGTAATGTTCCAATAAAGTAAAAAAATGTAATAGGCACATTAAGTGCCGTATCCTTCCGGTTGCGGCCAAATGGAATGTGGCGTATAATCAGGATATCATACGGATGAGGAGATGTAGGATATGTACAGAAAAAACGCTGAAAAATTACTTGAATTTATAAAGAAAAGCCCTTCTGCATTTCAGGCAGTGGAACAGATGAAGAAACGCCTTCTGAACAAGGGCTTTACGGAATTGTCTGAAAAGGAATGCTGGGACATCCGTCCGGGAGGCAGATATTTTACAACAAGGAATCATTCCGCACTGGCAGCTTTTTCCATACCGGAAGAAAGGGCAGATCATTTTCACATACTGGCAAGCCATAGTGATTCTCCTGCATTAAAGATCAAAGAGAATCCGGAGATAAATGTAGAAGGAATGTATGTGCGTCTGAATGTGGAGCCTTATGGAGGAATGCTGATGGCGCCTTGGTTTGACAGGCCTCTTTCTGTGGCAGGGCGTGTGATCGCCAGGGAGGAAGGGGAGATCCGGCAGATCCTGGTGGATATGAATGAGGATATGGCTTTGATTCCCAGTCTTGCCATACATATGAACAGAGAAGCCAATAATGGATACAAATATAATGCTCAGAAGGATCTTTTGCCCTTATACGGACTTGGAGATGCAAAGGGCAGCTTTATGAAGCGGATCGCGCAGGCAGCAGGTGTAAAAGAAAAAAACATTCTTGGTCATGATCTGTTTCTGTACCCAAGAACTGAGGGCAGTATCTGGGGACCTGAAGAGGAATTTATTTCTGCTCCAAGGCTGGATGATCTGCAGTGTGCTTTTGCTTCCCTGGAGGGCTTCCTGAAGGGTAAAAAAGAAAATTCCATATGTGTCCACTGTGTGCTGGATAATGAGGAAGTTGGCAGCAGTACCAAGCAGGGGGCAGCTTCTACCTTTTTGAAGGATTGTCTCCTTCGCATTTATCTGGGCCTTGGAAAAAGCTATGAAGAATATCTGGCTGCAATGGCTGGAAGCTTTATGATCTCTGCCGATAATGCCCATGCGCTTCATCCGAATTATGCTGAAAAAGCAGATCCTGTGAACCGTCCGGTGATCAACGGAGGAATTGTTGTGAAATATAATGCAAATCAGAAATACTGCACAGACGGTCTGACAGGTGCAGTGTTTAAGGATCTTTGCCAGCGGGTGAAGGTGCCTTATCAGATCTTTGTGAATCGTTCTGATATTGCAGGTGGTTCCACATTAGGCAATATTTCCAATAATCAGGCAGCACTCAATACGGTAGATATCGGACTGCCACAGCTTGCCATGCATTCCTGCTTTGAGACAGCAGGGGTGAAAGATACTACTTATCTGATCCAGGCAGCGGAGGAGTTTTTCAGTTGAAAAAAACAGAGTTTTTACAATATGAGGAGGAAGTGATCCGCCTTCGGCGGCATTTCCATCAGTATCCGGAGCTTGCTTTGCAGGAGTTTCAAACTTCTGCATTTATACAGAAATATCTGGAAGAACTAGGGTATCAGGTCAGGCATGTGCTGCCTACAGGTCTGATCGCAGAGCACCCCTGTATGAAAACAGAGAAAAAATGGTGGTTCTGCGGGCAGAAATGGATGCACTTCCTGTGCAGGAGTGTACAGGTCTGGCTTATGCATCCAGAAATGAAGGCTGCATGCACGCCTGTGGTCATGATGGGATACTGGCAGTGGCTTTGACTTTGGCAAAGATCCTTTCCGGGGAAAAGGATTTTCCGGTGGCTGTCCGCTTTTTGTTTGAGCCGGCAGAAGAGATCGGAGAGGGTACGGTACGGATGCTGGATGGGGGAGACTCTTGACAAGGATAAGGGCGGGAAAGCTGACGGGTTTTTAATGTTCCATTATGCCTGTGATCAGCCCCTTGGTATGGCAGTCCACAAAGGGCAGGCCTCCGCTATGATCGGCAAAATGGAAATTCTGATAAAAGGAAAGTCCAGTCACTGGTGTCAGGCGGAAAAAGGGATTGACAGTATTTATGCAGCTGGTCTTGTCGTCCAGAAGGTTCATGAGATCAGCCGTGATTATGTGGGAAAAGGACCTCATGTTGCCGGGATCGGCACCATACATGGCGGGGAATATCCTAATATTATTTCAGATCAGGTGAAGCTGGTGGGAAATATCAGAGCCTGCTATAGAGAGGATTTTGAACAATTAAAAAAGGCCCTGGAGCAGGCCTTCCATAAGGTGGAAGAAGCAACCGGGGCACAGGTGTGCTTAGAGCTTCCCGAAAGACCCGGTGCTTCCTTTTGCAAATGATCCTGTTCTTACTGCCATAGCAGCAGACACAGGAAGAACAATATTCGGATCTCATTTTCTGCTGGAGGGAGAAGATGAGCTTTTTCTTACAGGAGATAATGCATATCGGTATTATCAGCAGACAAAGGGACTGTTCTGCGTTTTTCTTGCAGCAGTCCCAGGAGAAGAGCATCCTTTTCACCATCCGAAGTTTCAGATCGATGAAAGGATTCTTCTTCCCAGTGTGCAGACCCTTTATGAGATCATAAGAAAATATGCATAACAGGCATCCGGGATAGATTTAAAGCATACCCAGGGAGCGGCACAGGAACAGCCAGCCGGTAAGGGTAAAGGAACTTAGCAAGGTGGTAAGCATAACTACACCTGAGGTAAAGGAGCCTTCATAATCTGTATTTTTCGCCATAATATAACAGCTGATGGTAGTTGCAGATCCAAGCATGATCAGAATGGCTGCCAGCTTGTCTTTAGTAAAACCGAAATGCATGGCTGCCGGCAGGAAAAGTGCTGTATATCCAACCAGTTTCAAGAATGTACAGGCAAGTACTGCACGGATCCTGGAAAATGCTTTCCTAAATTCCAGGGCGCCGCCCATTGCCATCAGTCCCAGAGGTGTGGCAGTTTTGGCCAGATTCCCAACGGTAGTAGAGAGAATTTTGGGCATAGGAAGACGGAGCAGGGACCAGATGGAGCCGGCAACGATCCCAAGGATGATAGGATTGGTGGCAATCCCTTTCAGGGTGCGTTTGATCGACTGGCATGGAAATTCCTGAATTACCAGGACGGAACAGACACAGCACAGTGACTGCCATAATGTTGTAAAGAGGTACGCTGGCAACGATCATAAGAGGAGCCATTCCTGCATCTCCATACATATTCTGGATAATGGCAATACCAAGCACAGCAGCGCTGCTTCGGTAGGATGCCTGGACAAATTCCCCTTGAATATCCCTGGGTTTTAAAAGAAAGGAAAAGCCTATAGAGATCAGGATACTGATCAGTGTGGCAAAAAAACAGAAAAGCACCATCTTGCCGTCCCATACGCTGTAGATATCCATATCTGCAATGTCCTGGAAAAGAAGGGCAGGAAGGGCAGCTTTAAAAACAAATTTGTTCATTTTGCTTACAAAAGACTCATCAAAAAGTCCGGTTTTTCTGAAAAAAAGTCCCAGCATCAAAGTGAGAAAGATAGGAATTGTTGCATTAAGACAAAAGATCAGGTTTTCCATTTTAGTATTTGTTCCTTTCTGTAGTAAGATGTGTCGTGTTTTTATTATAGCCTTACAGTAGGAATTGTCAAATTTTTCGGAATGTGTTATTCTTTCGGAGTACAGCAAAATGGAGGAAGATTATATATATGAGATACGGTAAGATACGTATAGAAGATGGTTATCTGGCATACAGCCGCCACATGATGCTGAACAGCCTTCCCTGTAAGGACATTGTGTGGGCTTATATGCGTCGGGAGGGAGACGATTCCCCGGAGGAAGTGTGAAACAGATCATTTCCAACTATCTGGTTGTTGTTACCAAGCGTAAAAAACGTTATATGTTTGACATGACAGAGAAAGAAGTACAGGACTGTCTCCGCCTTCTGAAAGCTCTGAACCCGGAGATGGCAGTTGGTTTTCCTAGAGGTGGCAGACTTCCGCTGCAGTCCCTTTCCAATACCAGGGATCTGGGAGCATTGACTGCCAGGGATGGCCGGCATATCCTTCCAAGAAAGCTTCTGCGCAGCGGAGAACTGTATCATGCTTCGCAGGCTGATAAGCAGCTGCTTACAGAAGAGTATCGGGTAAAAACGGTGGTGGATTTCGCGCTCCAATATTGAGCGAAAGGAAAAACCGGATGTGATCCTTAGAGGTGTGGAGTATTACCACATTCCTATTCTGGATGAAGAGAATCTGGGGCTGTTTGGAGATGGCAGGGTTTGTAACCGGCTTTTGACCTACCAGGGAGACGGTGAAAAATACATGGAACAGATGTATGAGAATCTGATCCGTGACCGTTACTCTGTGAATCAGTATGCCAGGTTTTTGGATGTACTGATCCGTCATAAAGAAGGGGCAGTGCTCTGGCACAGCTGGGACGGTACAGGCAGGGCAGGAGTGGCTACGGCTCTTTTGCTTTGTGCCCTTGATATTCCAGAAGAAACAATAAGAGAAGATTTCATGCGCTCCAATGCCTATTTGGAAGCAGAGCTTCAGTATATGCTTTTATATCTGGAGGCAATGGGTATGGACAGCCCCCGGGTCGCCGAGAATATGAGTATCTTTTTCAGAGTAAAGGAAGCTTATATTGATCGGGTGTTTCAGATCATCCGCCAGGAATACGGTACTGTGGAACGCTTCCTTAGAAGAGGCTTGTACCTTACTCCAAGAGCGGTGGAAGAGCTTAGAGATAAGTACCTGATTTGACTTTTGGGTCTGGAATTTGTTTTTTTTAATGAATTAATGCAATAAAGTGGTTTTTCGCATTGACAAACAGAATTTTGTTGCTATAATGATAAAAAAGTAAAAAGCCTATAGGTGGCGGGAGGGAGTCGATTTTGCAGAAAAGGATTTTATCTTTGCTGGTAGACAACACTTCCGGTGTGCTGAGCCGGATCGCCGGTCTGTTCAGCCGCCGCGGCTATAATATAGACAGCATTACTGCAGGAGTGACAGCAGACGAGAATTTTACACGCATTACAGTAGTATGCAGTGGTGATGATGCCATTCTGGGTCAGATTACGAATCAGCTTTCCAAGCTGGTGGATGTAAGGGATATTAAGGTTCTGGATCCACAGCAGAGCGTTGTTCGTGAGACAGTGCTGGTTAAAGTTGCAGCGAAGCCGGAGCAGCGTGACGGGATCATTTCAGTGGCCAATATTTTCAGGGCAAGTATAGTTGATGTTAGCAGAGATTCGCTGATCGTTGAGATGACAGGAAGCAAGAGTAAGCTGGAGGCCTTTATCGATCTTATGGGAGACTATGAGATACTGGAACTGGCAAGAGCCGGTGTGACAGGACTTTCCAGAGGCAGCGTAGGAGTCTGCTACTTCTGAACATAGAAAGCCCACAGAAGCAGTTCGCTAGGAGATGTCTGTATCCAGGGTACTGGGCATACTCTTAACAATATATAGATAAACAGTAGGAGGAAATTTATAATGGCAGCAAGAATTTTTTATCAGGAAGACTGTAACCTTTCTTTACTTGAGGGTAAAAAAATCGCAATCATCGGTTACGGCAGCCAGGGTCATGCTCATGCACTGAACTTAAAGGATTCAGGATGTGATGTGATCATCGGACTTTATGAAGGAAGCCGTTCCTGGAAGAAAGCAGAGGAGCAGGGCTTTAAAGTATACACAGCAGCAGAGGCTGCAAAGCAGGCTGATATCATTATGATTCTGATCAATGATGAGAAGCAGGCAGATATGTATAAGAGAGACATTGAGCCGAACCTGGAAGAAGGCAACATGCTGATGTTTGCTCATGGCTTCAATATTCATTTTGGATGCGTGGTCCCCTCCGAAATTCGTAGACGTTACCATGATCGCTCCTAAGGGACCTGGACATACAGTAAGAAGTGAGTATCAGGCTGGTAAAGGTGTTCCGTGTCTGGTTGCTGTAGAACAGAATTACACAGGCAAAGCTCTTGATATGGCACTTGCATATGCACTTGGTATCGGTGGAGCAAGAGCCGGAGTTCTTGAAACTACTTTCAGAACAGAGACAGAGACAGACCTGTTTGGTGAGCAGGCTGTACTTTGCGGTGGTGTATGTGCCCTGATGCAGGCTGGATTTGAGACTCTTGTGAGGCTGGATATGATCCGAGAAATGCTTACTTTGAGTGTATCCATGAGATGAAGCTGATCGTTGACCTGATCTATCAGTCCGGATTTGCAGGCATGAGATATTCTATCTCCAATACTGCAGAGTATGGCGATTATGTTACAGGACCAAAGCTGATCACAGAAGATACAAAGAAAGCTATCGAAGAAGATCCTTTCCGATATCCAGGATGGTACTTTTGCAAAAGAATTCCTGCTTGATATGAGCCCTGCAGGCCGTCAGGTTCACTTTAAAGCTATGAGAAAGAAAGCTGCAGAGCATCCGTCAGAGAAGGTTGGCGAGGAGATCCGTAAACTCTACAGCTGGAATGGCGAGGACAAGCTGATCAATAACTAATCATTATTTGCAAAACAGGTTTTACCTGCCTTATATTTCAATTATGGGAAGAACTGTCTGAGAAGAGGCAGTTCTTCTTCTTTTTTTCTGCATACAAATCCTATCTGCCGTACCGGAAAGGCAAAGCCCATAGGTACTTCTACAAGAGCACCGCTTGCCAGGTCGTCTTCGATAAATTCCCGGATCACACAGGCAATTCCAAGCCCGATCTTTGCAAATTGGATCAGAAGATCCATAGATGTTACTTCCAGAATATGGCTTAATTCTATACGGTTTTCTTTTAAAAGGGAATTTACTGACTGGCGGGTGATATTATCTTCATCCAGCATCATAAACGTTGCCGTATGGATCAAAGGTTCAGAAGGGAAAAGCTGCTGCTGGTTTTTCAGATATTGTCTGGTTGCCACAAAGGTGTCCTGTATACCAAGCAGTGGACGGAAATGATAACCGGTAAGCTTACGGGGTCTGCCGATCAGTCCAAGATCGATCTTGTTGTCATCCAGAAGCTTCAGGGTCTGATAAGTGGACTGGCAGGAAATGTTAATACGTACCTGAGGGTTCAGCAGAGATATAGTTTTGAAGATAAGACATAAGTACGTATTTACACAAGGTGGAGCTGGCTCCAAGCCGCAGCCGTGGGATCTCCCTGGAATGATTATGAAGGATGGATTCTTCTCCTTCTCCAAGTAAAGAGAAAGCTTCTTTTACTTTTTCGTAAAGAAGCTGTCCGTCTGCAGTCAGTTCCACTCCTCTTGAATTACGTTTGAAAAGAACAGTATCCAGATTCAGTTCCAGCTTTTTGATGGCATGGCTGATGGCAGGCTGGCTGATGTACAATTCCCTGGCTGCCTGTGAAATATTTCCGGTACGGCCTGTAACATAAAAAATGTGGTATAGTGAAAGATTTTCCTGCATAAAAGCTCCTCCCATAAATAGTATTTATAGCAAGTATGATAAATATGTATTTTCATTATAGCAGAAGCTGTGATAGAATACCAATATAAATTCAAGTCGAGCAGCCGGGAGAAAGTGGACAGCGTTACTGTTCACTCCGTTCACAGTAACGTAGCCAAAATTCATTCCAGATTGCCTGCGGCAATGGAATTTTGGCACTGTATGTGCTGGGGATCTTGGCATATTCATGCCAAAACACCTAGCGGGATAGTGGTGTGTGAACAGTAACTGGACAGCTGCATAGATATGTTACAGGAGGAATATGAGAATGGGAATGACAATGACACAGAAAATTTTGGCAGCTCATGCAGGACTGGATCATGTGGAAGCAGGACAGCTGATCGAAGCAGATCTGGATCTGGTGCTGGGAAATGATATTACCTCACCAGTGGCTATTCATGAGATGGACGGAATAGAACTGTGATACAGTTTTTGATAAAGACAAGATTGCACTGGTAATGGATCATTTTATCCCAAACAAAGATATTAAATCCAGGAACACTGCAAATGCGTCAGAGAGTTTGCCTGTGGTTCATGATATTACCAATTATTTTGATGTAGGACAGATGGGGATTGAGCATGCGCTGCTTCCTGAGAAAGGTCTTACGGTTGCAGGTGACGTAGTGATCAGTGTAGAATTCACATACCTGCACTTACGGTGCACTGGGTGCATTTTCTACTGGTGTGGGAAGTACGGATATGGCAGCCGGTATGGCTACCGGAAAAGCATGGTTCAAAGTTCCGGCAGCTATTAAATTTAATATTGTGGGCAAACCAAAGAAATGGGTCAGCGGAAAAGATGTGATCTTACATATCATCGGTATGATCGGTGTGGATGGAGCACTTTACAAATCTATGGAGTTTACTGGTGAGGGGATTAAGAATCTTCCCCATGGATGACCGTTTTACAATTGCAAATATGGCGATCGAGGCAGGAGGAAGGGACGGCAT
Source organism: Blautia sp. HA3515 (assembly GCF_059933065.1). NCBI lineage: Bacteria > Bacillati > Bacillota > Clostridia > Lachnospirales > Lachnospiraceae > Blautia > Blautia sp. HA3515. The sequence continues at coordinate 23,049 of NZ_JAYFUY010000127.1, forward strand.
CTTCCCTGTAGATGAGCTGACAGAGCAGTACATGAAGGAGCATTCTGTAAGACCGTATAAGATTTATGAGGCAGATGAGGATGCAGTTTATGAAGCTGAGTACACCATCGATCTTGGTGAACTGGAGCCTACCATTGCTTTCCCACACCTTCCGGAGAATACGAAGACTATTTCACAGATCACAGAGCCTGTTGTGATCGATCAGTCTGTGATCGGTTCCTGTACAAACGGACGTATTGATGATCTTCGTGTGGCAGCTCAGATCCTGAAGGGACGTAAAGTGAAAAAAGGTGTGCGCTGCATCGTGATCCCGGCGACTCAGGCCGTTCTATCTTCAGGCTATGGATGAAGGGCTTCTGAAGATCTTTATTGAAGCAGGTGCAGTTGTAAGTACACCTACCTGCGGACCTTGCCTTGGTGGTTACATGGGTATCCTGGCAGCAGGAGAGAGATGTATTTCCACTACCAACCGTAACTTTGTAGGCCGTATGGGTCATGTGGATTCAGAGGTATATCTGGCAAGCCCGGCTGTAGCAGCAGCCAGTGCTGTTACAGGTAAGATTTCTGCACCGGAAGAACTGGGATTATAAGGAGGAATAAAAGATGCAGGCAAAAGGAACTGTTTTTAAATATGGAGATAATGTAGATACAGATGTGATCATTCCTGCACGTTATCTGAATTCTTCAGATCCGGCAGAACTGGCTACCCACTGCATGGAAGATATTGATAACACATTTGTGAAAAGGGTGAAAAAGGGAGATATTATCGTAGCAGATAAGAACTTTGGCTGCGGTTCTTCCCGTGAGCATGCACCTATTGCTATTAAGGCAGCAGGAGTAAGCTGTGTGATCGCTGAGACCTTTGCACGTATTTTTTACAGAAATGCCATCAATATCGGACTTCCGATCATTGAATGCCCGGAAGCAAGCAAGGGTATTGAGGATGGAGATCAGGTAGAGGTTGATTTTGATTCCGGTATGATCTACAACCGCACAAAGGGTACGGAGTTTAAAGGGCAGGCTTTCCCGGAGTTTATGCAGAAGATCATCAAAGCGGAAGGCCTTGTAAACTATATTAACAGCAAGCAGGCATAAGAAACAGCCAGCTTTCAATCACACATATACATCCTGAGAGTTCGTAAGCAGAATAAATCTGGCAAAGTACAGGATCTGCAATTGCAATAATCCTGCTTCAGTCATTCTGCATCCGTTCTCTCAGGATTTTTTTGTTTTTATTATAATAATTCAGAATAATTCAGAGATCACAATTGATAAATCAGGATATATACATACTGGAATTTCATCGTCAAAAGAATATAATCCGGTACCCGATTCATTTTCAAAATCGTAGACATTTACGATACCTTTCAGGGGATTTATAATCCAATATTCTCTGACTCCGGTTGTCCGGTATTTAAATAACTTCATTCCGTAATCTTTACTTTGGGTAGCAGGAGAAACAACTTCAATTACCCAGTCAGGTGCACCATGACAGCCTTTTTCATCTATTTTGTCTGGCGAGCAGACAACTGTTAAGTCCGGTTCGACATAGTTTCTGTTGTCTTCATTCAGGAACACTGCAAATGGAGAGATATAAGGTTTACAGGATCCGCCTTTATTTTTAATATAATTGCGGATAGTAGCATACAGTTCTCCAGACGATCACCTGATGCCTGGTATTAGGCGGAGCCATCATATAGATCTGTCCATCAATCAACTCTGCGCGTTCACCTTCCGGAAGAGCGTAGATGTCATCTATTGTATAAATCCGTTCTCTGGGTAATGGCATAATGAAAACTCCTTTCTTCAATCCATTGATGTGATCACATATACACTTTTCTGTAATTTTGTCTTTATCGCAGATCACAGTTATATAAGTCTTGATTTCCAAATCATCACGGATCACAGATAATTTATAAGAAATCCTGCTGCCAAATATCTTCAGGTAATTCCCTGATTTTTCATATGGCATTTTAGTGCATCATAAAAGTTTTCTCTAGTTCCAGCCATGATGACTACAATAATCTGGTAGTTGACGTATTCTACATTTCTACAGCGGGTCTGATTTGTGCTTGTTTATCCTTAAAAGCGGCAAGTAATGCTTTTCCATTAAGTCCCTGGTCAATAAGTTCTTCAAGAATTTGTTCAGCAAATTCACCATCAGAAATATTCTTTATAGGGCGAAGAATAAGTTCATTACCATGAATGATACACTCTGCTTCGTTTGAGAATCCTAATGTTGTAAAAAATTTCTTTGTTTTTGATAAGTATAAAGGGGATTATGATCTTTGTCAAATAAGAAAATGCTACTGTTTACTCCGTTCACAGCAACTTGGAAAATGCATAAAAGTAGAAAAAAGTAGAAAAAAGTAGAAAAACAGAAAATGCATAAAAGTAAAAAAACAGTCGCTTTTTCAGGTGAATGCTGATATAATATTTTCTGTTGCGGGGTATGGCGTAGCTTGGTAGCGCGCACGGCTGGGGGCCGTGAGGTCGCAGGTTCAAATCCTGTTGCCCCGATTAAATCCAGTAAGATCAAGAGTTTGGAGCGTTTGCACTGAGCTCTTTTTTATTTACTTTTTGATTCCTATTTTGATTATCTCATTGCTTCCAATCTATTGTATTTATGATTTTTCAATGTTCTCAATGATTTCCGGTTTGCAATCCAAGTTTGCCTACAGTCTGAAAGCCACCCGTTCGTGGGTGGCTTTGCGTAACAGTAAACGTTTTTATGAAATTTATTTCTCTGTGCTATCAGCATCAATTACAGATTGAATCTGTTTCATCAGAGCATCGTAATTGTCCTGGTTGTCAATTCCGCCCAGCATAGGATCTCCTACAATATTCCCATTTCGATCTACTAAAATTGTTGTAGGAAATGCCATAATACTTGAGGCGTATTTTCCTGCATCAGAATCAGAATCAATGGAAAGATTGCGGTACTTTGCTCCCTGACTTTTCAAGAATCGAAGCTGCTTCTTTGATCGCATCTTCATTCCCATCAAAAGTCTCTGTGTTGATGCCTACTACTTCTCCGCCCATGGATTTGATGGCATCATTTACAATTCGTTAAGCTTAGATAACTCAGCAACACAAGGTTTGCACCCGGTAAACCAGAAATTAACAACGGTTACTGCATTCTTGGAAAACAGACTTTCATCAACTGAATTTCCATCGAAATCTTTTCCGGAGAAGTTCTGCAAAAGGAGAGGCATCATCTGACGCAGTTTTTGTTTCTGAAGAGTCTGTTTCTGCATGTTTCTTTTCAAGTTCTGCGATCTGCTCTTCAATTTTTCGTATGGTTTCAATATCATCTGTAAGGGTTTTATACTGTTCATCTGTAAAAGAATCCTTGTTTGACTCAACTGTGTCAGAAAGAAAATCTGCGTAATTTCCACTTGGATCGGCAGAGCTTTTACTCATCAGACCAAAAGCTTTGTCCCATGCGTCTTTGTGGTCTGCAAAAAGTTGGTTTTCCTGCTGATATAAATTGTCAAGCTCTGAATCTGAAGTATTGTCAGATGGATCAGTGTCAGTCTCTTCGTAAGTAATTTGGGCGGTATCTGATCCTGTATTTTCTGTTTCAGTATTTTCTGTGTCAGCTTTTACCGTTTCTGCTTTATCTGCTTCTGTTGGATTCAGTTTTGGCGGATTCAGTTTTAGTGGATTCTGTTTTAGCGGATTCGGTTTTAGCAGTTTCTTTTTCCGTAGTTCCTCCGTTACATGCAGTAAATGATAATGCGGTGCCAAGTGCTAAGAGTGTGATAAGTACTTTTTTTGCTTTCATGATAATAAACTCCTTTAAATAATTATAATAAGATTAATGAGATAACTGTATTAATTAGGTGATTGTTTCTTATTGCTGGCTATTGCAGCTGTCCTTTTTGGTACATGCTTTCCCCATAAACTGGTAATGGATCGCATCTGTGGGACAGGCCTTTATGCAGGCTCCGCACCGGATACATTCCATATGGTTTGGTGTTCTGCGTACATCCACGTCCATTTTACATGCTTTTGCACATTTGTTACATCCCACGCATTTGCTGCTTTCCACCTGAATGCCAAGAAGGGATACCTTATTAAACAGTGAATAAATTGCACCAAGAGGACATATCCATTTGCAGAAAGGTCTGTAAAACAGGATACTTAAAATAACTACGGTAATCAAAATAAGACATTTAAACGTAAATAAATTTCCCAATGCAGAACGTATAGCTGCATTTCCCAATGACAATGGTATTGCACCTTCCAGCACACCTTGCGGACAAATATATTTGCAGAAGAATGGATCTCCCATTCCTATCGAGTTCGTTACAAGCATTGGCAGAAGTATGACGAAAACAATAAGAATGATATATTTCAGGTATCTTAATGGCTTCAGCCTGGCTGTGGAAAATTTCTTTCCGGGGATTTTATGAAGCAGATCCTGAAACCATCCAAACGGACACAAAAATCCACAGATAAACCTCCCCAGCAGCACACCAAGCAAAATGAAAAAACCGGTTATGTAATATGAAAATTTAAACTTGGATGATCCAACCACTGCCTGAAATGCGCCAATTGGGCATGCACCTGTAGCAGCAGGACAGGAATAGCAGTTCAATCCTGGAACACATACAGTTTTCGCCTTGCCTTGATATATTTGGCCCTTGAACACATTGGGAATGTGAATGTTGGTAAGAAGTGTGGCTGCTGCCTGTATCCACCCACGGATCTGTACAATTTTTTTTGATCGTAAATTCGTTTTTTTATCCAATTCCAACACACTCCAGACATAATTTTATTGCTTTTCCAAGTACAGTGGCGGCTTCGCCTCTGATCGCACCATAGCTAATCATAGCTATGCCTGTAATAAGTAAAACAAGTTGAGACATTTTTTTACACTTCAAAATCTTATTACTCCTTTCGTTTTGGCAGACATGTTATTCTTTTCATTTCTTGCATATATTGACCAGCTGATGTTTGTATTATACAATAACTGTTGTAAAATTTCTGTTAAGAAGCAGGTGGAAAATTTGAGATTATTAATTGTTGAAGATGAGAAAAAATTATGCGACACTGTTGCAAAAAGTTTATATGATGCAGGATATGAGGTGGATACCTGTTACGATGGGGAAGAGGCGCTTGATTATATTCTGGCAGAGAATTATGATCTGATCGTTTTGGATCTGAAATTTCCCGGTATGGATGGCATGGATATTTTAAAAGAACTCAGAAAGAAAAATGAGGATACAAAGGTTCTTATATTGTCTGCAAGGAGCCAGATCGCAGATAAGGTGGAGGGGCTGGATGCAGGGGCCAATGATTATATGGAAAAGCCCTTTCATCTGCAGGAGCTTGAAGCACGTATCAGAAGTCTTACACGGCGCAGATTTGTACAAAGAGATGTTTGCCTGAAAGCAGGAGACATACGGTTTGATACCAGGAAGCGTGAGGCTTACGTAAAAGATGAAAAAGTACATTTAACCAGAAAAGAAAATGGGATTTTGGAATATTTGCTTCTTAATCAGGGTCGGCCGATCAGTCAGGAAGAACTTATGGAACATGTATGGGATGCGTCTGTGGACAGCT
>NZ_JAYFUY010000128.1:0-15307 GCF_059933065.1 Blautia sp. HA3515
TCCAATCTTTTGGCAAGTCATTCACGTAGAAAAACATGTTTTTCGCGTATTTTTATGGCCCGTATGAGAATTTTTTCTTCAATAATCACATCCCTTCTCTTGCTAGTACAGTGAATAGTCTTGCCAGATGCTCTGTCCGTGAGTAGTCTTGCCAGTGTCGTTGTAGATCCATGAGTTTGACTGTCCTGCTGATTTTATATATAATGATTCCAGTATCAAAAGGTCTGATCCCACCTGTGCTTGCACAAGGGATGGGAAATGACCTTGGGACACGCCCCGATATGAACATAAAAGTGGGGTGTTTTGGTTTCTATAAGGAGGTCCATATATATGCCAGCTTCATTTAAAGATATTCTGAACCAGTACATAGATGCACTGGGCTGTACAGCCAGCCAGCTTTCCCGTTATTCCGGCATCTCCGGTGCTACCATCAGCCGTTACCGTTCCGGTGAGCACATCCCTTCCCGGATTCACAGCATTTTGAGTTTCTATGCCAGGCAATTTCTCAGCTTGCTGCCGAAAATGGTCAGAGTGACCTTACATTTCAAAAAATTGCAGATACTTTCCACTGCCGGGGATATGAATCCTCAGTTGGAGAACCGGTTTTCCCGTAATTTCCACGCCCTTTTGTCAAGTCTTTCCATTAGCGTATCTGATCTGGCCCGTGCACTAAATTACGACTCATCTTATATTTCCAGGATCAGGAATGGACAGCGGACGCCTTCCGATCCCCGCTTTCCGCTGAGGGAACCGCTCATTTTGTGGTAAAACGATATCCGGAAGTCTCCCACCGTACTATGGTTGCCCGCCTTACCGGCTGCGATCCTCAGGAGCTTATGGATGATACTGCATATTTTGAAGCACTTTCCCCGGTGGCTGATACAGGGTGAAAATAAAGAGAAAGACGATCTTTCAGGTTTTCTCCGAAAGCTGGATGAATTTGACCTGAATGAATACATCCGTGTGATTCATTTTGATAAGATGAAAGTACCCTCTGTACCTTTCCAGTTTCCCATTTCAAAATCCTATTACGGTCTGTCTGAAATGATGGACAGTGAGCTGGCTTTTCTGAAAACCACAGTTCTTTCCAAATCCACGGAAGCTGTGACCATGTACAGTGACATGCCTATGGAAGAAATGGCAAAGGATCCGGATTTCCCGAAAAAGTGGATGTTTGGCATGGCCATGATGTTGAAAAAAGGACTGCATCTGAATCAGATCCACTGTCTGAACCGATCCTTTACAGATATGATGCTGGGACTTGAAAGCTGGATCCCCATGTATATGACCGGCCAGATCTCCCCCTATTATCTGAAAACTCCTGCCAACCTTACCTTTTCCCATTTATTGAAGGTATCCGGCAGTGCGGCTCTTTCCGGCGAAGCCATTACAGGTTATCACGAAAATGGCCGGTATTATCTTACCAATAATAAGGAAGAAGTTGCTTATTATAAAAAAAGAGCAGAGCACCTGTTATCCAAGGCTCTGCCCCTTATGGAAATCTATGGGTCAAGGATTCCCGTTCTCTTTATCATGCGTTTTTACATTCGGATATTGCTTCTGGCGGCAGCCGGTATGGGATCCTGTCCTCACTGCCTCTTTACACAGCAGATGAAGCCCTGCTTTGCCAGATCATGGATCACAATCAGGTTACCTCCAAAGAGCGGACGCAAATCCTGTCCCATGCCAGAGAACAGCTGGAAATGGCACTGCAGATCCTTTCCAGCGATACCATCACAGAAGAGATGCCCCTTCTTACCGAAGAAGAATTCCACAGATCTCCCATGCGACTTTCCCTGTCAGGTATTTTCTGTGAAAAGGACATTTTCTACAGCTGGGAAGACTATCAGAAGCATCTGCTGCTTCTTAAAAAATTCCAGGAATGCCATCCCAATTATACCTGCCGCCTGACCACAGAAACTGCTTTTTCCAATATCCAGATCCAGATCCACAAAGGCAGCTGGGTCATGGTTTCCAAAAACAAAGCTCCTGCCATGCACTTTTTGATCCGTCATCCGAAAATGCTGCATGCATTTGAAAATATGGTCATTCCTATCAGCGATACAGCACAAACGCCTCATAAGGCTTCAGCTGCACCTGCTGCTGATCATACTGACCTGGAAGATTGGAAATAAGGCATTTGCCATTTACAAATTCTTCCGGCAGCTGAATGCTTTGTTCTTTGCCGGAGAAATTGCATACAACCAGAAGCTTCTCTTTCTCCAGCTCCCTTGTATATACGAAAAGATCCGGATCATCAGGGAGAAGCAGCTGGTATTTTCCATATACGACCACCGGATACTCTTTCCGGAGCTGGATCAGTTTTTGGTAATAATAGAACACAGACTGCGGATCCTGAAGCTCTGCTTTGGCATTGATCTCTTTGTAATTAGGATTTACAGGCATCCAGGGCGTTCCTGTGGTAAAGCCTGCACTTTGGCTGTCATCCCATTGTACCGGAGTACGGGCATTATCCCTGCTTGTAAAGGTGAGGCATGGCCAGAATATTTCATGGCTTAAGCTTCCGCTTTCACACCACTCCTTGTATGCATTAATGCTCTCAATATCATGAAAATCTGCCGTGGGTCTTGAAAGGATAATTGGTCATTCCCAGCTCCTCTCCCTGATATATATATGGCGTCCCCTGCATCATATGAAGGCAGGTAGCCAGCATCTTTGCAGACACTTCCCTGTACTCTTTGCTGTCATTGCCATAGCGGGATACTACCCTTGGCTGATCATGATTATCCCAGAAAAGGCTGTTCCATGCTTTTCCATAAAGCTGGGGTCTGCCATTTTGACAGAATCTGTTTCAGCTCTGTTAATGGCTTGGGTTCATCCGTCCACTTCCCGTATTTGCCTCCGTCCACATGTTCAAACTGAAATACCATATTCAGCTCATGCTCGTCTTTGCCTGCATACTTCTGGGCTTCCTCAACAGTAACTCCTGCTGTTTCCCCAACTGTCATAATATCATATCTGGAAAGCACCTTTTCATTCATTTCTTTCAGATATTTATGCACATTAGGGCCATGGATGGAATATTTCCCAAAGTCTCCATACTTACCGCCGTGGGTTTCTCCATCCGGCATCTCCTTTGTCTTGGAAATCATACTGATCACATCCATGCGAAAACCATCAATACCCTTTTCACACCACCAGTTCATCATATCAAAAACTTCTTTTCGCACCTGGGGATTGTCCCAGTTCAGGTCTGGCTGCTTCTTTGAAAAAAGGTGCAGGTAGTACATCTGCCGCTGTTCATCATACTGCCATGCAGAGCCCCCGAAAACGGAGCCCCAGTTGTTAGGCGGAAGGTTTCCCTCTTTAGCAGGTCTCCAGATATAATAATCATGATAAGGATTATCTTCTTTCTTACGGCTTTCCACAAACCATTTATGTTCATCAGAGGTATGGTTCACCACCAGGTCCATCAGAATCCGGATCCCACGCTTATGAGCCTCTGTGAGCATTTCATCAAAATCCTCCATCGTTCCAAACTCTGTCATGATCGCCTGGTAATCACTGATGTCATATCCATTATCATCATTTGGGGATTTATAAACCGGTGATAACCAGATCACGCTGATCCCAAGCTTCTGCAGGTAATCCAGTCTGGATGTGATCCCCTTAATATCTCCGATCCCATCTCCATTGCTGTCCATAAAGCTTCTGGGATAAATCTAATAAACAACCGCTTCTTTCCACCATGCTTTTTCCATTTATGTTCTTTTCCTTTCTGTTTTAATAATCTTTAAGAATGTCTTCGGATAAGAATCGTACTGCAATTCTCTTAGAATTTCCCACTGGATCCTCCATGGGTTTTCCCCTGTGAGGAAGTATGTGTAGTGCTGCCGGAATTCTCTTCCTGTCTCTCAATCGGTTTCTTTGTAACTATGCAATTTACCAGATGATCCTGTCTGGTGGTAAGCCGTATGCTGCCTGGCACCACATAATCCTGTGCACTTACTTTTTGCCTTACAGACGTCAGCTTGCTTTTCTTGATAAGCCCAATGATCAGTGCGATCACCAGACCGATGAGAAGATCTGCCGGTATCCAGAAAAGGCCCGGGGTCTCTTTGGGAAGGTGGTCGGTATCGTATGGCTCTCCTGTTTTCGCCTGTGTAAGGAAATCATCGCAAAGAGAGGTAAAGTCCTCAAATGCTTCGTAATAATCATCATCCTTCAGTTCTGTGGAAATCTGTTCGATGATATACTCCTGTCCTGCATCTGTAAACGCAGTGATCCCAAAGCCACTGGTACTGATGGCCCAGTTCCTGTCTCCCATATCCAGCAAAAATAGGATACCATCCAGATCCTGTCCCTGTCCATATCCCTGCAGGTCATAATAATCATCTGCGTATACAGTGGCTTCCTTTCCCTCCAGATCCGGCACCGTAACAATCACTACGTCACAGGCCTGCTGTGTACTTACCTCTTCAAGTTTCTTTTCCAGCTCTTCATACTGTTCTTTTTCCAGGATCCCGGCATTATCTACCAGAAGGGTCCCGTGTTCCTGAACCTCTTCTGCATTCACAGGCATAATCTGTGTTGCACTCATAGTGGTGAGAACAGTCATAAGAAATAAAGTTACAGTTCTACAAATTCTTTTTCTCATTGTCTTGTCCCCCCTCCTATAACAGCATCAGCAGCCACATAAGTCCATAAAGGACAGCGCCGATGGCCACACCTCTGGACAGCACATATTTCCAGAATGCCTGTTTATCAGCCGGCAGATCTCCCACCATCTTTCCTGTCTGACCATTCATGGCAAAAAGATAGTGTTCCCCATTCCATGTGGTGCTTAAAAGCCATACCGGATATAACACATACATGTACTCTGCATTCAAAATATGTATATCGCTGTGCGCCATATTTACAGAAGTATAATGCTCCATATCCTGACTCATGGCTGCTTCTGCACTTTTACGGATCCGCTGTGTAACCCGTTCCTGGCTGTCTTTGGCTTCCACGTCATACCGGTCTGCAAAGTATCCTGCAAGATAAGCATTCTGAAACGGAACAGCCTCTGCAAAATCAAATGGTTCTATAGATTCCATAAGGGTATTATCCATTTTACGGGATCCGTCTACCGGCAAATGGGTAAAAGACATATTCCCGCCTCGTTTTACATCATAGGATTTCCGCTCGGTATATTCCATGTCGCCCTGTTCCCATACCCGGATCTTTTCTGCTTTGTAGGAAACATCTGCATGAATATCCGAATCAAAAAGCCAGAAAGGAATGTATACTCCTTTTATTTCATCAATATGATTTTCCCTTGCAAATACAGAAGGCAAAAAGCTTTTTCCTTTCAGATGGTTCTTATAAGATTCCTTTGCTGCCTTTTTATCCAGCTTAAAAGGTATGATGCGGTCCGGCTTCAGATCTCCTGCAAACTGACCTTTTACAACGATTTTATTCCCGCAGAACGGACAGGAAGATGCTCCTGTAGTCTGTTCGGCAATAATTTCACCTCCACAGGACTGACACACATAAACCTTCATATCCTGGGTTTCTTCCTGGGACCAGGTTTCGTTACCTGTTGATGTCCACTGAGCGGTTCCCTGGTCTTTTGCATTCTGTCTTTCCCACTCTTCCACACTGATCTGGGTATCGCAGTATGGGCACTTTAACTGCTGTGTCTTGCTGTCAAACTCCATAGCCCCGCCGCAGGCCGGGCACTTATATTCCATTACATCACTCATCCGGTTGTCTCCTTTCCCTGTGCTGGTACGTTAAAAAGGTCTGCTCTTTCCGCACTCCTGGCAGAATTTCCCTTTATTTACTGTGCCACAGGAGCAGGTCCACTGATCCTGTACAACCGGTCTTGGAGAACCGCATTCCGGACAGAATTTCCCGGTTGCAATCGTGCCGCACTGACACTGCCAGCTTCCTGGCGCAGTCTGCTGTGCTCCAGGCATTCCCTGCTGCATCCCTGCCATGTTCTGCTGCGCTCCAGGCATTCCCTGCTGCATCCCTGCCATATATGGCTGTGCTCCGGGCATTCCCTGCTGCATCCCTGCCATGTTCTGCTGTGCTCCCATCTGGTAAAGTCCCTGCATATTCATACCGCCTTGTGCAGATGCCATATTCATGCCGGCAAATCCCATCATGGCTCCGTTCTGATTAGAAGCAGCCATCTTCATGGCCTCTGCCTGTGCTCCTGCCAGTGTAGCTGCTGCCATCGACGGATTTTGTAAAATAGCCATTCTCTGAGCCTGTTTGATCATCTCAGCATCTTCTTCAGGAAGTGTAACCTGATTCATGCCGATCGCTACGATCTTCAGACCGCGCAGTCCCTGCCATTTCTCACTGAGGATCTTATCCATAGCATCTGTCAGTTCCATTAAATGTCCCGGAATCGCATTCGGACGGATTCCCATCTCTGAAATCCTTGCAAAACCCGGCTGTAATGCTGTAAGGAACTCCGCCTTTAACTGACTGTCCAGTTCCTCTCTTGTGTATTCCTCGGAAACATTGCCGCACACATTTGTATAAAACAGAATGGGGTCAGTGATCCTGTAGGAATACACTCCATTACAACGTACAGACACATCGATATCAAGACCGATATTTCTGTCTACCACCCGAAACGGGATAGGAGAAGGAGTTCCGAAACGGTTATCCATAATCTCCTTTGTATTAAAATAATATACTCTCTGATCCTTCCCTGTATCTCCGCCAAAGGCAAATCTCTGTCCGATCTTGTTAAAGGTATTGTTCAGGCTTTCTCCCAGATCACCAGAAAAAATACTTGGTTCTGTGGAAGTATCATAAACAAATTCCCCAGGCTGTGCGCACACCTCCACTACCTTGCCCTGATCCACAATAAGCATACACTGTCCGTCTGCCACAGCGATCACAGAGCCATTGGAAATAATGTTGTCATCTCCTTTTTTATTGGAAGATCTTTTCCCGGTCCGCTTCCTGCCCTTCATCACAAGAATGTCCCGATCCATAGCTTCACAATAAAAATATTCCTTCCACTGATCTGCCAGCACGCCTCCAACTGCACCTATTCCAGCCTTAAGTAATCCCATACCTCTACCTCCCGTAAAAATGTTATTATTTATTATTCTACCGCATTTTCTGTTTTTTTTCATCACCTATTTGAATGAAATGCATTTTTCCTTAATTTTTTCAAAAAACGTAGAAAACAAAAGCAAGAGAGTCACTCTAAACGGATTGACTCTCTTGCTTTTGTAGTTCTACATTATTCTCTTAGATGTATATTGTAACTTTTCTATATCATATACACTTGTTGATATGCACTCAAACAAATCCGGATTGAAAATTGCCAGATTATATCCCCCGGGATTTGTTGTGCTATTGTATTCGATTCCATCATACTCTTGCGTGCCGTTATGCTCAATACTTTTAATAAAATCAACAACGTACTGCGTAGGAACATAGTCCAATGTGCTGTCACTTCTGCGTAAAGATTTACTCATTTCAGTATTTAGCTTTTCGAGATATTGCTTGTTTATTGCATGATCAAGATATTCGAGTCCTTCGACAAATGGGCTAATCTCAGCTATAGCTCGCAGATCTACCACTGTAATATCTTTCTTTAATCGGAACGTACCGACACATACAAAATCAAAAACACCTGCACGTACTTCATGTAAAGTGGTATCAATATCACTAGCTACGTAAAGGCAGGTAATACCTCTGGCATTAGCCCTACCTTCCGAACTCTTCCCAGCTGGAGGCGCAGACATCTCGTCAATTGGATATCCATTCCGTTCAGAAATTCTTGCACGATAGAATAGATCTCCAGTTTTGTAAGTTTTTCGTATAAACGAACAATACTTTTTCAGAATATCAAAATTGATCAGCTTTGAATGATATCTGTTCTTTGTTTTAATTTCCATTACAAAAGAATCCCAATCATTATTCTTTAACAAAGCATGATCTTTTAGATATGCACTATCATATAGTTCCGGAATGCCAACCGCTCCATCAAAAAGCTCAGGAACACTTGCATAGAATTCACTACAAACCGCCTTTAATATCTCATAAATCTGTCTTCTTGGAATCTCTGCAAAAATATCCCATCGATCTTTCAGATCATCAATCAAAGATCTGGTTTCGGCTCTGGGATAATCATCTGGAAGCATAGTAAAAGGAGTATAGATGCTTAATAATTCTTCAAAATAAGGAGTTAATTCGCTTTGTATGCTTGTGTCATACAAGTGTCCATCTCTATGATGACACACAGGACATTCCCCTGTATTTGATGCAGATATAGCGCAAATAATTGAGGCAATTTCCTTGTCATTAAAACAATGTTCACAAAAAATCATTTTGCTACCCCATCCAAATATTTGCCCATCAGTTCAAGATGGTGCATAATCGAGTACTTCTTTACAACGCCTAATCCTGGATAAGTCTTGTTGCGGTAGGCTGTTTCAAATTCTCGGATACCTAGGGTATTCAATTTCATAGTTTTATTCCACTCGACTAATTTTTCAACAGCTTCCGCAAATTTTCTTGCCGGGTCAGAGATATCGTCATTAGAATCAGAAACAAAGTGTGCAATTCTTAAAATGTTCTTCTTATCAAAATACACAATGTGAATTGCCACCGCATATGGAGCGAAACCAGTTTCACTATATTCCTCGCCTACAACAGAGTAATCAGAAAAACCTTTATATCCATCATATGCATAGTACAAGTGATCAGACGAAAAGAATTCCGATTCTATATCTAAATAATCAATATTTCTCATTTGTTTCGGGAAATGGTCTTCACACATAACACGATTAGCACGAATTCTTCTTCTAAAATCACCTTTATCAGGGATCACATTATACATAGGGATGTTATCCCCAATTACTTCTTCGTAGTTGTCCACATATTCCGGATTGTTGCAAAGCAAAAGAAGAGAATCAATTGAAAGTCCCCTTTTAGCAGCAAAGTCAATGTCAGCAGATAACTTTGATGTCACATAAAAAGAAGAAATAACATTCACATCTTTAAACTGCTCGATGGCTTGTTCATAAATTTTAGCATTGCTTTCCTTTTTCGCATCCTTAGTCCAAGAACCTACTTGCGGATTTCGAATGATAGCAATAGACTGACCGGCGTTAATAAAAGAATCCACTGTTTTCGTATAAGTTGATGATACTTTTACTGGTTCTACAATAGGAATTATTTTGCTGCCAAGCAGTCTCTGATTAACACACTCACGTAGAGCCAAAAGTTCAAATTGACGACCTCGTAAAATCGGAAAATACATAATATCCTCCTATGAATTCAAAAAACAGCATAATTTTGCGTAGTCACTTTTCTTGTAATTTGAAAAATAAATTAAGAACTTCAATTCATACGGTATTTTTGAGTATTCAACAACATCTATTTTCACTCTTAACTTCAAGATTTGAACGAACATTTGATAAGCTACATCTGTTGGCAATGTCTCAAACATTGCCTGACATACTCTATAGTATTCAAATTGCGATACATCTGGTAACCGTCCAAAATGTTTAAGCAAGATCTGCTCATACTCATTTTTACGCAGAATCTTAAACATAATTGATTTCGAAAGCATCTCATTATATTCAATTGGTTCCTTGCGTACACTCAATGTTCCCTTTTTTGTCAATATGCAGATCCCTGTAGGAGAATTTTGCAACCTTTGCTGTATATCATCAAAATTCTTTTCTGATGTAACAACAACCACTCTTGAAAAAGCTTTATAGTAATTTTCAATTTGACCGTCAAGACGATCAAAATTATCTAAGGCTGTTTTTTATCTCATATACAACAGCTTTCCCGTTTATTAAAATGAAGTCAGCTTTTGAATTTCCTACTGGTACTTCGGTTAATGCCGTCGTAGTATGTGGACTATGAACGCCAAGTAATAATTTGTTGAGTAAAGTGTTTTTATAATAATATTCATTTTGGTATTCTTTTTTAGGTATTGATAAATTTCGCTAATGCATTCTTTATTGGTTTTCCTAGTAGGTTCAACAATATATCTGCGCATTGCTGCTATATATGCAGGACTTTCCCCATCATCAATCACTTGCTTAAAGGTGTTTCGAGTAAAGAAACGATTAAGCAATATTGAATTAGCATTGTCCACTCAAAGTACCACCTTTCTGCAAATATAATATCATTTTATACAGTGTATTCGTTCAAACAAAATTTGTCAAGTTTTCTGATGAATAATTATATTATTCCAGTCTATCAGAATGCTCTCCCCTAACAAATATACAAGTAATGCCCGATTAAGTTCTACTTTAAAAGGGCTATCACTTAGCACAAAACATTGCTAATGCAACAGCCCAAAGAATTTTTTATATTTCCGGTCTATACCTTTTCAGATTTTCTATATAACCCTTATTTCCTGTCAAGGGTAAACCAGAATTCCACTCCGTTATCAAAATTCACAACTCCATATTTCTGGTTCATGCCCTCCATGATCGCCTTGACAATAGAAAGTCCAATACCACTGCCGCCATATTCCCTGGTGCGGGCTTTATCCACTTTGAAGAACTTATTCCACAGCTTGGGGATATCCTCCTCCGGTATAGGCGTTCCTGTGTTAAAGACTGTAACCTTTACTGTGCTTTCTTCTTTCAGGATCTAATTATCTCTATCATCGTGTTCCCCTTCCAGATGGTTCAGGGCATTGCTCACATAATTGGTAACTACTTCCTCAGTCTTAAACTCATCTGCCCAAACATAAACCGGCTTCTCTTCCTCAGAAAATGATCTTTGCCTCTTTTTGCTGGATCATAATATCCATGGTGGACAGAACCCCCTGGATCAAAGCTGTCAGGTCAAAGCGTTCCATCACGATCTCATCCCTGCCGGACTCCAGATGATTCAAGGTAAGAAGATTTTTCACCAGCTTATTCATCTTTGATGCTTCGTCCATGATCACATCACAGTAGAACTCCATGCTTTCCGGATCATCATTGATCCCTTCCTTCAGTCCTTCTGCATACCCCTGCACAAGGGCAATGGGAGTCTTCAGCTCGTGGGACACGTTGTCCAGGAATTCTTTACGCATCTCATCGATCTTAACCTTATCTGCAATATCCTTCTGAAGCTTGTTATTAGCAGATTTAAGCTCTGAAATAGTAGTTTCCAGCTGGCCGGACATCCGGTTGAAGTTATCTCCCAGAACATCGATCTCGTTGCCTGCATGACTTTCATACTTCGCTTCAAAATCCAGGTCTGACATTTTTCTTGAAAGCTCCGTCAGTTCGCTGATCGGCTTTGTGATCCTTCCTGTTACGATCCAGATCACAATACCGCTGGCAATAATGATCAGTGCTCCCACAAAGAAATAAAACTTATTGGATATGGCAGCACTTTCACGGATACTTTCCAGCGGGCTCCGGATCAGGAAATAATTTCCATTATCAAAAACGCCCCAGCATTCCACATAATCCATTCCCACAAAACGGTCATGCACCTGCTGTACCACATAGTCGTCAGTGGATTCCAGGATCTTACCCTTTACTTTGTCATCATCCAGATTGCTTGCATACCCGAAAAACAGCTTGTTCGCAGCTGATCCTCATTCTCCGGCCAGCAGATATACTTGGTGTTATCGCTGTTGATCAATACCCAGGTAAGATTCTTTCTGGAACCTGACTGTGCGATCTGTGAAGGCAGTTCTTCCTCTGTGCCGTCATCGTGGACTACTTCATCAACATCGATCTGCGCCAGTACCTCTTTGGCCTACAGCAAAACCTCTTTCTTCCGTGACACATAGTATTTTTCAAGAAAAATCCCATTGATCAACGTAATTGCAAGCACAGAAAGTAAAAGAAGCCCTATAAAAGTAAAGGTGATCTGGTGCTTCATAGTGTGCAGTTTTTGGGCTTTTGCGGCTTTTTTATGTTTCCCTGGTGTTTTCATTCTCCCACCTCAAACTTATAGCCCATACCCCAAACGGTCTTAATGTATTCCCCTTTCTCACCCATTTTGCTGCGCAGCTTCTTCACATGGGTGTCAATGGTTCTTGCATCTCCGAAATAATCATAATTCCATACAGAGTTCAGGATCTTCTCTCTGGAAAGGGCAATGCCCTGGTTCTCCAGAAAGTATGTGAGAAGTTCAAATTCTTTAAAGCTTAAATCCATAGCCTTCCCATCTACAGTGGCAAGATCGAGCAGCCTTATCAATCACGATCCCTCCTGCTGACAGTACATCCTGCTGGCTTCCCTGCCCTGTACGGCGCAGGATCGCCTCTACCCTTGCCACCAGGATCTTGGGACTGAATGGCTTGGATATGTACTCATCCACTCCCAGATCAAAGCCCAGAAGCTCGTCTCTTTCATCACTTCTTGCAGTGAGCATGATGATCGGCACTTTGGAATCCTTGCGGATCTCCCTGCACACTTCCCAGCCGTCCATCTTCGGCATCATCACGTCCAGGATCACCAATGCAATATCCTTTTCTTTATAAAATATATCCATGGCCTCTTCACCGTCACCAGCTTCCAGCACCTGGAAATTCTTCTTTGACAGAAAGTCCTTTACCAGCTTTCTCATACGGCTTTCATCATCCACTACGAGAATCTTAAGTGTATCCATTTATAAACCTCCTTGTTATCCGCCCTATAAAATTCATAGTTATATAATATAACGCATCTGTGGGCATTTCAAGGCGAGTTTGTGACTTTTGTGTGAAGGGATACGATTGCTATCCACAAGTAATATTTTATCTGGGCCACCGTTCCTCTTTTGGCGGCAGCGGTTCATACCGGTTCTTCCCACCCTCCATTTGATACCAATATGCCACGCTGGACACATCGTCCTGCCGTTCAAACAATCCATTATGGGACATTCCGATCTGCTGTACAGTTACGCGGATATCTTCCTGGAAATATATTGGATCCGGAATGTGAAACCTGTACATTCCTCGCATGGGAGGACAGTCATCATTATGATAAGGATGCGTAGTCAGATCATCATGGGCAGAATAATAAGGATATCCAAGAAAAGGAGTTGAATAGGTCTGTTCTTTCATTTACCAGGTTCCGGGCTTGCAAAACTCCAGGAACCGCCTACATAATCCTCCATTCCGGTGCCGCAGATGGTAGGGTAATCTTTATCCCCATCCAGATAAAATTTCACTTCCCCTTCTCCCCACCAATACCGTTCCAGTGTCTGTAGCGCAATATAAGTTCCTACATAAATACCCTTTCCATGTACCCCGTCCAGAATGGTATAATCCTTCTTTTTACAGGTTACAGGCTCCCGGTTCCATTTTGCATGAAAATAAAACACAGGATCCGGCAGAGAATCATACAGACAGTAATCAATCTGGTAAAAAAAGGCCGGCACAGGATTTTTATGTTGGCTGATCAAGCGGATCTGTGCTCTTTTCCTGAATGGCATAGAAAAATAGCAGTTCAGTCCACGAGACGGCACTACTGCAATGGGATAAGAATTTACCATACATTCTTTCCCGAAACCACAGCAGAAGAAATCCCCTAATGGTACCTCTACAGCCGGATATTCTTCACCGTCCCAGATCATCTGAAGTATCAGATCCCGAAGCACAAAACAGTCACCCTGCGTGGTTTTGTTATCCACTGTAATCCAGATATGATTAATTACCCCACACCCATGTATATCTGCCAGGACTGTAGTACTGCCTGGTGCAATATCTGTAATGCATGGATGACCTTTTCGGCTTTTGCCAAGGCTTCCCGCTGCCATTCCTCCTTTACCCTTTTCTCCAGTAGGGTTCTCCCCATTAATGGCACGGGAACTGCCAAACTTCCCATAAGGAAAGATATTCCCAAATAAATTCATCAGCGCCTCCTGTCCTCAGAACACATATCTGTCAATCCAATTCTCTGGCTGCAATCTTTTGTTCTGTTATCTGATTTCGTTCTGTTCTTCTCCTTCGTACATTTCAAACTGCTGCACCTGCACGTTTCCATATTCTGTGAAAACTCCTGCATTACCCGGTGTAAAACCATAACATCTTCCGCTAAGGGCCACATCATCCACATAAGCTGTCACAATATCGTTAGATGTAAGAATGAAAATCTGTACAGTTCTGTCTTCTCTAAAACGAACAGGGCGGGTTTCTTCAAAAAACTGATCCATTTCTGTTTTCCCGGATCTTTCCAGTACCATTCGGCCATGTCCCAGTTCCAGACGCAGCTGACACCACTGATTCATTTTTTCTCCGGATACATGGAACATGATCCCAACTGCATGAGTTCCTTCTGTCCATTGCAATCTTGCTTTTATCAGACATACATTTTTCATTGCCCCCATCTGTATCCAGCCAAACCCATCTTTAGAAATTCCTTCTGTCAGCAAATCTGCTGTTCCGGCTTTTGAACTGCATTTCCAAAATCCAGATTTAGGAATCTGTTCCAGACTTATTCTTTTAGAAAAAGACTGAAGGATCGTATCCGGTATTTTTACCCCCAGTTCTCCATTGTCTCTTGGAACTAGCTGATGGACGATCACATTTCCACCCCATACATACCTGCCTTCATTGGTACAGTCCTTCCGGATAGACTGCCATCCCACCAGATATCGGTTGGTCCCATCAGAAACTGTTTTTGCAGCATAGAAATCCCTGCCGTCAAATTTTTCATCCCAGAGAGGCGGTACCCATGGACCTTTTAAAGAATTCAGCCATTTTATATTTTGTTTCCCATTGTTTTTCATCGGAGGAATGCGTCAGATACCATCTTCCATTCATCTGCAAAACGTCGTGGCATTCCAAAGTGGGATCTATCCGAGGCGAACAGATGGTATCATAATATTGCCAGTTTCGTATATCCTCTGAAAACGTATACTGCAAGTACAACCACTGCGATTCTTATCCCCATCCTTTTCACAGGCAGTAACCAGCATACAATACTTACCAAGAACAGGATTCCAGAATACATGGGGATCTCTCCAGTGTCTGCCTGCAAAATGTTCCTCATCCGGACAGAATATGTAATCCCTGTCCTTTTCCCAGATCTGCAGATCCCTGCTTGTAGCCCTGAGGATTGCCTGTTCATATTTACCTTCTTTTTCCTCTGTTCCCTTCGCAAAATCCAGTATAATAAAAATAATATTTTTCCCCATCCCAGCACACACTGCCTGTTGCAGCATGCCAGTCCTGCTCCTGTGGTGTTCCGTTCTGAAGCACCAGGGCCTGAAATGGTCATAATGCACAAAATCTTTTTGTTTCTATTGCATAAATGCAATACTTATAAAGATAAAGAAATGTATACACTCCATCCTTGTAAAAAGGCATCAAATCCCCACACATTTCTCCATGGGGCATTCCTTCATACTGATATTCCGGTGTATAAAAATG
>NZ_JAYFUY010000129.1:0-13906 GCF_059933065.1 Blautia sp. HA3515
AGCGGAAATATCACCTACATGCTCCATCATGGAAGCGATGGCAATCGGTGCCATAGCAAGGATTGAGGTCAGGTTAAATTTGCAAAGGAAGAATTTGGGTACACCTACAATGGGGGCAGATGCAACACCTGCAAAGCTGAGAATAGCACTTCCGTCTGCATTGGTCATTCCGCATGCATTCATGATCAGGGCAGCGATATAAGAAACAATGATACCCATCAGAATAGGGATAATACCAAACATTCCAACACCCCAGATATTAAAGAAGATAATGGTGGCAAGTGCGATCAGTGCAAGGATCCAGTTCTGGGAAGCGTTGCTGATAGCAGAAGGAGCAAGGCTAAGTCCGATACAGATGATGATCGGCCCTGTAACAACTGGCGGAAGGTAACGCATAACACGTTTAACACCGATCAGCTTGATGATCAGTGCAAGCACAAGGTAAAGAAGACCGGCAACAACTACGCCGCCACATGCATAAGGAAGCTTTTCGCCATAGCTCATATTTTTGAAAATACCGGTATCAAGCTCTGCAACTGTGGAAAAGCCTCCAAGAAATGCGAAAGATGAGCCAAGAAAAGCAGGAACCTTCATCTTTGTAAGAACGTGGAATAAAAGAGTACCGAAGCCTGCACAGAAAAGAGTAACCTGTACAGTAAGTCCTTCTCCATGGAAGTAGTTATTCACCAGAATGGGCACCAGAATAGTGGCACCAAACATAGCGAACATGTGCTGAAGTCCCAGGATAAGCATCTGGGGGATACCAAGCTTTCTGGCATCGTAGATTCCTTCGATTCTGAATTTCATAAATCCTCCTATCTGCCCTGTATATGGGCATAAAGGTACAGAGAAAAGCCATAACATATGTATGGCAATCTGTCCCTCCTCATAAAGTATGGTGCGTCTGCCGCCGGCTCTGCCTACGGCAACTGTGTGTATTATAAAGGATACGGCAATATTTTACAATGATTGACTTTATATGAAAAGTGAGGTAAGATTTTATCAGTATTCCCAAGAAAATGTACAGCTGCAAGAAGAGCTGTACCGGATAAAACCATGGAGGTAAAACAGAGAAAATGGAGAACGTATTTATTATGGATCATCCGCTGATCCAGCACAAGATTTCGATTATCCGCAATAAAAATACAGGAACAAATGAGTTCCGTAAGCTGATCGAAGAGATTGCTATCCTGATGGGATATGAGGCACTTCGTGATCTTCCACTGGAGGATGTTACGGTTGAGACCCCTATCGAGACATGTCAGTCTCCGATGATTTCCGGTAAGAAGCTGGCAGTTGTACCTGTACTTCGTGCAGGCCTTGGGATGGTAAATGGCATCACAACACTTGTTCCATCTGCAAAGATCGGTCATATTGGACTTTATCGTGATCCTGTGACTCATGAGCCTCATGAATATTACTGCAAGCTTCCGGATCCTATTGAGCAGAGACAGATCGTTCTGGTAGATCCTATGCTTGCCACAGGCGGTTCTGCTGTAGCTGCCGTTGACTTTATCAAACAGCATGGCGGAAAGAATATTAAATGCATGTTTATTATCGCAGCTCCGGAGGGAATGGAAAGGCTTCACAAAGCACATCCGGATGTGCAGATATACATTGGGCATCTTGATCGTGAACTTAATGAGAATGCTTATATCTGCCCGGGCCTGGGAGATGCGGGAGATCGTATTTTCGGAACCAAATAAGAGTGATCATAACTATTCGGCACTTTTGCTGTACTAGCAATCAATAAAAAGGACTGGAGCACTGTGGATATCAGGTCATATACAAACCTGAGATCCACAGTGCACCCAGTCCTTTATGTTTATGTATTATCAGAAAAAACAGAGCATATTATAAGGTGTCTCTGCGCTTGATGTATCCAGGATTGCCAACAGGTGCAATGATCTCCTTTTCACGGATCAGTCTGGCATGCTTGTCAACTACAAAATTCTCAAGATGAACATCCTGACCGATCAGTGTGCCTGCAAGGATAATACGTCTTTGATAACAGCTCCTTTTTTGATCACGCAGCCACGTCCAATAATGGAATTCTCTACAGTACCCTCGATCAGACAGCCGTTGGATACTATGGAATTGCGAATGTCTGCACCATCCATATAGTGGGTAGGGCAGGAGTTATTGGTACGGGTGTAAATAGGCCATCCTTCACCAAAAAGGTTCTGTGCTTCTTTAATGTTGATCAAAGCCATATTAGCATCATAATAGCTGCGGAAATCTGTAATAGGTGCAAAGAAGCCTTTGTGAGGGATACCACGTACATCCAGATCCATGCCTTCAATCTGACCTGTGCATGCTGCATTTACGATGTCCAACAAAGAGAACATGGAAGAGTAGGCAGCCGCCTTTTTAACCAGGCTGATGAAAAGGTCTTTTTTCATAACATAGGTATCCATGAAAATATTACGGTTCTTTGCTGTGCCAGGATTAGGTTCAATGGAAAGCACACCCTTCTGGCGGTTCAGGTTCACGATGTTGCAGTGGAGACAGGATTCCTTGGCATTGTCAATGGTATGATACAACAGGGTAATATCTGCTCCTGAAGAAATATGACTGCCGATCAGTGTGTCAAAATCCTGTGAATAAACCATGTAATTGGGAAGGATCACTACGTAAGGGTGATGCATCTTCTCAATGCTTTCCATATTCTCAATATAAGCTGCAATATCTGTATTATATACATCTCTCCAGGATCTGGCACCTGAAAAAAGAAGCTGCAGATGACCACTTTTGGAGTTGATGTTGTAGTGACGTCCTGTGCCGACATGCTCGATCAGGGAACGGGGCTTATTATTATCCATGTATACCTGGATCCGGTCAATATCACTATTGCTAAGATTGGAGATCGGGAAGTCGATCACACGGTATCTTCCAAGGAAAGAGAAAGCACCGATCGGACGATAATCCTGAAGTCCTTCTACAAGGATGTTGCGAGGTGATGAGTTTACAATGCCAAATGCGCTATACATATTATTCAGCCCCCTTTACACGTTGTGCAACAAGCTCGATGTGCTCGCTGTCTGCGCTGCCTGCCACAGCATTCTTTCCAATGTGGATATTGTCGGCAACAAGGGCACGCTGCACCACTGCGCCTTCTTCTACAACAACGCCTGGCATAAGTACGCTGTCGATCACCTTTGCTCCGGGACGTACTTTGGAGCCTGTGAATAGAACAGAATTTTTGACCTCCCCCTCTACTATACAACCCTGAGTGATGTATGCATTCGTTACACTTGCCTCCGGACCGATATACTGAGGCAGGGTTGTAACGTCTTCAGTATAGATCTTCCAGGTAGGGTCGTTAGTATCCAGCTCATTGTTCGGGCTGAGGAGATCCATGTTTGCTTCCCAAAGAGAATCAATGGTTCCAACATCCTTCCAGTAGCCTTTGAAACGGTAAGCAAACAGACGCTTTCCGTCATTTAACATGGTGGGGATGATATCTTTACCAAAGTCGTGGCTGGAATCCGGATTCTTCATATCTGCAAGCAGCATTTTGCGGAGCAGCTTCCAGTTAAAAATATAAATACCCATGGAAGCAAGGTTACTCTTCGGCTCTGCCGGCTTCTCTTCAAATTCTACGATCTGGTCAGTTTCACCATCTGTATTCATAATACCAAAACGACTTGCCTCTTTAATAGGAACTTCAATCACCGCAATAGTAGCATCAGCTTTGCTTGTTTTGTGGAAGGCAAGCATCTGGGCATAATTCATTTTATAAATATGATCTCCGGACAGAATGAGAAGATATTCTGGAGACCTGGAATCAATAAAGTCAATATTCTGGGAAATGGCATCTGCGGTACCCCGGTAAACATCAAGTCCTACATCTGCTTTTTCACGAGGCGGCAGTACATAAACACCACTGTCTTTGGCATCAAGTCCCCAGCGTCCTCCTGCTGCTACATAACTGTTCAATAGAATGGATTCGTACTGGGTCAGAACGCCTACAACATCAATACCACTGTTGGCACAGTTACTGAGAGGAAAATCTACAATACGGTACTTTCCACCATAGGAAACCGCCGGCTTTGCCACTTTGTTGGTAAGCTCGTGGAGACGGCTTCCCCGCCCTCCGGCCAGGATCATCGCTAACATGCTGTTTTGCTTCATAGTGAGCCCTCACTTTCATTTCTTGGATGCTTTTATGAATATAAAAAACAATATTCTTAAGTATATTATACATATTATTGATGCAGATTTCCATATTTTTGTGCAAAAAATATATAAAAATTGAGAAAAAAAGTTACAGTTCAAAGGCATTATTTTGTAAAGTGTTTTGTTATGAAAATGACAAAATTTCAGGAGGAAAAATCGATTACATATCCTGAAGACTGCGGATGGCCTGGATGTCTTCTTCAGATACCTTAAGGTTAGTGGTAAAATTTTTGCCGTCAGGAGTATTGATCTGAACCTCGATAATAGAACCTGCCTGGATTCCATGCTGTTGTACAGCAGTCATAAACTGAGGGAATTTGGGATGACGTTGGGTAAATCCATCCCAGGCGTTTTTGAATTGCATCATTTTTAGTGGATTAAATGCCATAATAAAGATCCTTTCTGAATGATTATAAATAATTGTTTAAAGGGTGAGCCTTACAGGTGCCATGTTTTTCGCTGTTTCCATGGATTGGCGGATCAGCTTTTGGAAGGTATCAGCATCCTTCAGGACTATGGGCTTAAGTTCCAGAAAATAAACATTCTCTTTGGGAATATCTTCGGAAGAAGGAAGGATCCCACAGAAGCGAGAGTCTTTGTCCATAAAAGACTGGTATACAGAAGTATCTGTGCCGGAAGGGGCAATACCATATACCCGGAACGTGGGCATATCCTGAAGGGTGATGCTTTCCATACACTTGGTAAGCTGCTCAGCTGAGCTATTTAAATGGAGTGCAGTAGTAAGAATATGATCCTGGGGGTCAGCAGCAGATAATCATAATACCATTTAAAAGCAGGAGGATAGTCTTTCAGGGGCAGAATATCCAGGCTGCGGGCAAATTCTGTAGTAGAGGAGATAATGCTTTCCTGTACTTCCGGGACATTCCTGTATTTACGATACCAGATAAAAAGGTCCGTCAACTCCCGGTTTAGGATTTCAGCAAGAGCAGCACCGGTGATGTTGTACTTTTTGGCATTGTTTCCGGATCAGGGCAAAAGAGCGGAATTGGCACTGGAAATTACGTGCTCTGTTCCCCACCAGGGACTGACTGTTGTTGATCCTGTATTTTACAAGCCGGTCCTTGGTAAAGACCACCCTGTCTGCCGCAAGGGATACTTCGTTAAAAAAGGAACGGTCATTTACACAGATAAAGTCATTAAACCAGAGACGATGCTCCAGAAAGGAACTGTCTTTTGTAAATCCCGTTCCAGGGAACAACACTTACATGGCCGAAGGCGCTGGGATTCTGTGAAAAATTGACTACCTTGCCATAAAGCTCTTCCGGCAGGCCGGAAAAACGAAGGATAGCGGTAGAGGAAATCTGGCCGGTGGCGTTATCAAAACAGCGGCTTTTTCCTTTGACGATATCTGCATCCATTTCTTTGGCAAGCTGATAATAACGGCGATATGCACCTTCTTCCACAATGTCATCAGAATCCGGGAAATGCGCATATTCACCGGTCGCAGCAACCAGACCGGTATTCCGGCAGGAGCCTGCATACATGGTCATAGGGTGGCGGATCAGCATCACACGGGAATCCTTGTGTGTGTAATTAGTGATGATCTGGGCTGACTGGTCTGTGGAATCGTCATCCACGCAGATCACCTGCAGGTCTGTAAGATCCTGAGAAAGTACACTGTCCAGACATGCCGGCAAATAAGGTGCAGCGTTATGAACAGGGATGATTACACTTAATTTCATAATTGTCTATTATCTCCATACAGGAACCGTGATTGAAAAATATTGGCAACTGTGAATATACTGAACAGTTACCAATATTGTATGTCAAAAACAGTCCTTTTTATTGTACTGTACGGCGTCCTACAGAATCGTAGATAATGCCGGTGTTTTCAAAGTTATGGGAAGGGTAGCAGTTACGACCGTCCAGGATGATAGGGTGGGCCATAAGTTCTTTGTAGCGGAGGATATCGAAAGTCCCAGGATACTGCGCCCATTCCGTGAAGAGAAAGCAGATATCCGCATCCTTTAAGGTATCTTCAATGGAAGAACAGTAGGCGATCTCATCCGGATAGTATTTCTTAAAATTCGGAATACCGACGGATCCCAGGCAAATATCCTGGCTCCGTCATCTAGCATGATGGGGATGTTGATCAGGGAAGGCGCTTCCCGAAGATCATCTGTGTCCGGCTTAAAGGTCAGCCCCAGAACCGCTACCTTCAGTCCTTCAAGGGAATCATAGTATTTGTGGCTTTTTTTAAGAAGCTTCATTTTCTGGATGTCATTTACTTCAATAGCGGCTTTAACCGTTTTCAGTTCTTTTTCATAATAATTGGAAACCCAGTGAAGGGCTTTGGTATCCTTTGGGAAACAGGAGCCGCCATAGCCGATCCCTGCCTTTAGGAATCTGTTGCCGATACGTGGATCCAGGCCCATACCCTTTGCCACATCTTCAATATTGGCATCCAGAAGTTCGCAAAGGTTTGCAATTTCATTGATATATGAAATCTTTAGTGCAAGAAAATCGTTGGATGCATATTTTACCATTTCTGCACTTCTACGGTCTGTAAATACAAAAGGCTGATGAAATTCCTGATAAACTTCCTTCATGCGATCACGTGCCCAGTCAGATTCTACCCCGATGACAATACGGGAAGCATGGAGAGTGTCCTTTACAGCAGTGCCCTGGGAAAGAAATTCCGGGTTTGAGGCGATTTCCACACGGATGGGAGACAGCCCAAGTGTGCTTCTCCTGGCGGTGATCTGCTGGGTCAGCCGCTTTTCGATTTTGTCATTGGTACCGATAGGAACTGTGGATTTGATCACAACTACACAATCAGTATCCAGGGTCTGGGCAATCTGGTCGATCACTGTGTATACAGATCTTCAGGTTCCGCAGAGCCATCCTTTTTTTCTGGGGTTCCAACACCTACAAAAATGGCCTGGGCATCCTGATAGGCACTGGCATAATCCGTAGTATAGGAAAGCCGCTCTCTTGTTTTTCTGCATCAAAGGCTCCAGATCTGGTTCGTAGATGGGGGATATCCCCTGTTTCATCAGTTGGATTTTATGTTCGTCAACATCTACACAGGTTACATGATGGCCTGCGTTGGCCAGGGCAACTCCTGTCACAAGACCTACATAGCCTGTACCTGCAACTGCTATTTTCATATTATTTGCCTGCCGCATTTTGCGGTCCTTTCATGGATTTTTATCTCAGTCGAGAAGACTCCCACCTCTTTCAGGTGGTGAGTAACAGCTCGACTTGAAATTCAATAATTATCAAAATGCTGCCTTCAAAAGGAATGGAGGTACATCTTGACTAGTAACTATAGGAATGTAGAACAGTTACGACTTAAAAAGGGTAGCACATTTAAGATGTGTTGTAAAGTTACCTTGCCCCCGGTTCTTTTCCTGCCAGTCGATGAGCAAAGGCAACCTGGCAGCGTTTGGCAAAGGAGGCATCTGTCCCCGGCTCTTTCATGGTACAGTTCACTTTGGGGGCAGCAGCTGCACAAAAGGCAATGGTCTGCAGATTGTCTGTGGACTGGATAAATACCTGGTCAAAGGAAACATGACCGAAATAACGGGTGTATGCCTGTTTTCCCAGGCGGAGCATCCTGCCGGTAGGGTAAATAGATGCCAGCCCCAGCCGGGTAATAAAGAAGCTGGATATTTTCCAGAAAAGGCTTCTGGCTGGATCCATCCGAATGGGAAGATACCAGATGTCTGGAAAATGAATATTCAGATATGCTTCTGCCTTAGGATCCTGAAGTACATTATAGGAAAGCCAAACTCGGGCCTCCGGATGATGAGAGATAAAACTGCTTAATTGCTCCATTTGTTCAGAAGATATCTTGCGGCCGGTAAACCACAGGATATGCTCTTTTGCAGACGGAGCAGCCGGATCATTCTGTGATTCCTGTAATATATCCGAAGCAAGAGCCGCCGATCCTGGAGAAGTGGCCTGAAGCTGGCGGATCAGTGCAGGTGCATTGGTACAAGCCGGGACAAATTGTAAGGCCTTTT
Organism: Blautia sp. HA3515; assembly: GCF_059933065.1. Taxonomy (NCBI): domain Bacteria; kingdom Bacillati; phylum Bacillota; class Clostridia; order Lachnospirales; family Lachnospiraceae; genus Blautia; species Blautia sp. HA3515. The sequence continues at coordinate 8,169 of NZ_JAYFUY010000129.1, forward strand.
GCAGGGAAGACGATAAAGGATATGGATCGTCTTCAGGTAAAAAACGAAGAACAGATGTTGGCGAATTACAGTCTGTCATCAGAATGCTGCGGTAATCTGTAATCAGCACATCACAGGACCAGATAAGATCTGTTTTGGAATTTCCTATGGAGCATGATGACAGCCATGAGGACTATATTACCTGGCTGAAGATCCTGAAGAAATATGGACCTGCAGCAGGGATCAACCGGCCATACCTGAAATATCGTCTTTCTGAAGGAGGGAAATCCAGGAATAAGCTGAAATCCGCCAGGATGACTTAACCATGTGTACCGTTATGTTGGGTATGGACCTGTGAAAAGCACCTGCTTTTTTATTTCTTATGCTTTGCACGGCCTATGGAAATACAGATAAAATATAAAATAAAATATAAAATAAAATATGGTAACTGTGGGTAAAAACAGTTACCAAATAAGTATTGCTGACCGGACAGCAGTCATCACAGCGGATGGCTCTGTCCGGTTATTTTGTTGTCTTTTTCTCTGTCAGGTCTTTTTTGATCTGAGTGGTGGAAATCTCAGGGGTGCGAGGCAGATAGACTACATCACAGTAATCTTTGAGAAAATCAAATTTTCCTTCCCAGTCATCCCCCATTACAAAAGTATCGATATGATATTCCTTAACATCAGATATCTTCTGTCCCAGTTCTCTTCCGGAATCACCAGGTCTACATAACGGATAGCTTCCAGAAGCTGCTTTCTTTTTTCATATGAAAAATAGCATTTCTTTTGCTTTTCATTCCAGTTGAACTCATCTGTTGAAAGTCCCACGATCAGGTAATCGCCGTATTGTTTGGCACGTCGCAGCAAATTGATGTGGCCGTAATGCAGCAGGTCGAAGGTCCCATATGTAATCACTCTTTTCATAATCTGTCCTCGCTGAATCAATTTCATGGTGCCATTATATCATATGCAGGTGAAACTGCAAAGCAAACCACTGGCAGAAAGAAAAATGTAAAATATTATTCTATAATTTGTAAAAGTATGTTATTATTTTAGAGACATTGCAACTGTTCATTGCTTTTACAGTTACGGGACTTTTACATAAGGGGAATGATAAAAATGACAGAGAAACAAGAGCATCTGTTAAAGCTTTTTCAGGAGCTGAATCACATATGTCAAGAGAATGAGCTTCGGTATGTACTGGCAGAAGAGTCAACACTTGCTGCAGTAGGAAGAGCCGGATTTGCCGGTGGAGAGACAGAAATAAAGGTTTACATGCCAAGGGCAGACTGGAACCGGCTTGGGGAGATGGCCGGGAAAGAACTGCCTAAGGACAGGATGCTTTACCCTGAGCCCATGGCAGGATATGGTGAGGATTTTGGCTGTGCCCTGGAAAAACAGCAGATCCTGGGGACAGGACCTGCAGGGGAGCGGATCCATATCAGGATACTGGATCCGGTGTCTGAGGAAGCATTTGAGAAATACAGGAGGGATCTGGGAATTACCTGGATCTTACAGATTCACAGGAGGTGCATGGACAGTCCTGGGGGATTTCTCCCTCCAGATATTACAGATATTATCTGTCCGGCAGACTTACAGGGAAAAAGCATGTCCTTGGAAAACTGGAAAAGCGTATGCAGGCCTTTCGGGAGGAAGATTGCAGTAAATTTGCAGTACATGTGGGAGAACGCTTCCTTTTTATGGAAAAAGAGATACTATTTCCTGGGAAAACCTGTGATTTCCAGGGAGTGCAGGCAATGATCCCAGGGAAGGCCAGTGAATATCTGACGCAGGTCTACGGGGATGAATGGACGGATTTTCAATTTCCGGCAGAAGAGGATGCGCAAAGATCTGCAACAGTTGAAGGGATCAGCTATCAGGAGTTAAGGGAAGACTATCTGCCGTGGATCCGAAAGGGCAGATTACAACGGGCGATCATGCACGGCAAGCTTCGTATTCTTTCCGGAACTAAGGACAGTGGGCAAGAAGAATCAAAGGGATTTTTCAGAAATGTGACGGGAATAGAGCAGGAAAAGGATCTGGAACGATTCAGGCAGGCCATTGCAGACTATGCTGGCGGCAAGAAAATTTCTGCAAAAGAGACAGCCCTTTCCCTTTATGAGAAGTATCCGGATCATCCTCAGATCACCAGATTTCTCAGCAGATTTTATATGGAAGAGGCCAGAGAAATTCAGGATGGTACAGAGGCAGAACGTTTTATCGAAGAGGCTCTGCGTAAATTTCCGGAAGATGGTTATTTCCTGAAATACAGAGGAGAGCTTCTTTGGATGCGGGGAAGATGTGCAGATGCTCTTGTTGTATTTGCACAGGCAAGGGAGAAGACTTCAAATATGATCGTGCATAAGGAACTGGATCAGTTTCTTGCACTATATGAACAACAGGCCGGAGATACATGCCAGGCACTTCTTGCCAATAGGGAAAAAGAAGCGGCACGGAATCTGGCAGAGCTCTGGTTACGGCTTCTGCCACATTCGGAACGGATGAAAAGCCTGGTATATCTGACCCGGGTCAGTACTGCCAGAACAGTAAAAGAAATGGGGAGCTTCTTACAGATGAGATGACTGCTTTTGTACAGGCGCGGGAGAATGGCAGAAGGAAAAAGAACAGGGAACTGTATGGCCCGGCGCTGACAAGGGCCTGGGAACGGCTTGCGATATCCTGGAGAACTGGCAAAGCTTCGTACAGAGATCCTGTACACGGAAGAGCCCGGGGAACTGGAATGGATCGCTGAAAAGGTTAAGGATTATCAGATCCACAAAGATAAGCTGGCTCAGGTGTATAAGCTTGGAGGCGATGCAAGAAAGAAGCAAGGCCTAGACGGAACAGGCCTTTGAGAACTATCGAAAGGCTATGGAATATGCAGGAAAATCTTATGCAAGAAAGGAACTTTCCTCTCTGATCCTGCAGGATCTATATATGGGAAGCCACAAGGCAGCCGAATATGCTGCATCCGGAAAAGGAGAAGAGTTTCTGGATGCCTGGTTATCCAGGTATGGTACTGTGGAAGACCTGAAAAAACTGGTGAGAAGCTGTGTGGCGGATGGAAGCATTTCACATACTGGTGACAGGATGCCTCTTACCGGTGAAAACTGGCAGACTATGGAGGACATGAAGGAGCCTAAAACCGATTATGCCACCTGGTGTTGGGAGTATGTACAGTTCTGTGCAGAGAAGATCCGCCTGGAAAAATATTACACAACCCATAAGGATGTGATCGTAAATCTGTACAAAAATAAGGATTACCCACGATTGGAAAGCTTTCTTGCCCCTTATCACCAGGCTACGCTGCGGAGCCTGAAGACTCAGGAGATCTTTGTGCCGGATGAAGAGATTTTTGAAATCTATCTGTACATTCTTGGATGTAAAGGCATGGAAACACTGAAAAAAGAAATCGAGAATTACTGGAATTGATTCCGGGAAAACGTATTTTAAGGGCAATACAAATTTATATGAAATTTATAGAAAAGCTAATCTGAAATTACAGGAAAAGACTTGACGGACAGGTATGTTTTGTGGTACACTTGACAAGCGACATGGAAGTTAGGTCTTTTTTTTATGCCCGAAATTGGTGACGGATATGCTTTTTGAAGGCAAAAGAAGACCGTGCAAATGAAAACACTGGAGGTGGAAGTTGTGCGCGTTAGGATTACATTAGCATGTACGGAGTGCAAGCAGCGGAACTACAATATGACTAAGGAAAAGAAAAACCATCCTGAGAGAATGGAAACAAAGAAATATTGTAAATTCTGCCAGAGACACACAATGCACAAGGAAACAAAGTAGTCACGAGATTGTGAGGTTAGGCTATGCAAGGAAAAGAAAAATCTGCTGATAAAAGCCAGAAGAAAGGTTTCTTTCAGGGAGTTCAGGCCGAGTTCAAAAAGATCATTTGGACAGACCGTCCTACTCTTATCAAACAGACAATCGTCGTTCTGATCGTGACAATTCTGCTGGGCGTGATCATCAGCGTGATGGATGCAGGCATTCTGGAATGCATAAATCTTTTAATTAAATAAGGACAAAGGTGGATTGTATGTCAGAAGCAAAATGGTATGTGGTTCATACCTATTCAGGGTATGAGAACAAGGTAAAGGCCAACATTGAAAAAACAATTGAGAACAGACATCTGGAAGACCAGATCCTGGAGGTTCGTGTTCCGCTGCAGGATGTAGTGGAGATGAAGAATGGCGTTGCCAAATCTGTCCAGAAAAAAATGTTTCCAGGTTATGTGCTCCTCAACATGATCATGAATGATGATACCTGGTATGTTGTCCGCAACACCAGGGGAGTTACGGGATTCGTAGGGCCGGGATCCAAGCCGGTGCCTCTGACAGAAGCAGAAATGCAGCCCCTTGGCATCCATGAGGAGAGCGTTCAGGTGGATTTTGAAGAAGGGAGACATGGTTGTGGTAACAGGCGGAGCCTGGAAAGATACCACAGGTGTTGTATCAGCTATTAATCTGCCAAAACAGGTTGTGACTATCAATGTTGAACTGTTCGGCCGCGAAACACCGGTAGAGATCAGTTTCGCAGAGATCAAGAAAATGTAAATTATTAATCAGGTAACACGATATCGTGGGAGGGATATACCCCCGCCAATACCACATAGGAGGTGCCGAAAATGGCAAAAAAAGTAACAGGCTATATCAAATTACAGATTCCCGCTGGTAAAGCAACTCCAGCACCACCTGTAGGTCCTGCTCTTGGACAGCACGGTGTAAATATCGTTCAGTTTACAAAAGAGTTTAACGCAAGAACAGCTGATCAGGGAGATATGATCATTCCGGTTGTTATCACTGTTTACGCAGACAGAAGTTTCAGCTTCATAACCAAAACTCCGCCGGCTGCAGTTCTTCTTAAGAAAGCTGCAAACATCAAATCTGGTTCCGGCGTACCGAACAAAACAAAAGTTGCAAAGGTTACAAAGGCTCAGGTTCAGGAGATTGCAGAGCTGAAGATGAAAGACCTGAATGCAGCATCCATCGAAGCAGCTATGAGCATGATTGCTGGTACTGCAAGAAGTATGGGAATTGAAGTAGTTGATTGATTATAAGTAGATAGTGGGAGGGCCTTTCCCCGCAAATACCACAGGAGGTTATAGAAATGAAACGAGGAAAGAAATATGTGGAAGCTGCGAAAGCAGTTGACCGCTCAACATTATATGATACCGCAGAAGCAATCAGCTTAGTGAAAAAAGCTGCAGTTGCAAAGTTTGACGAGACCATCGAAGTTCATATCCGTACAGGCTGCGATGGACGTCATGCAGATCAGCAGATCCGTGGTGCAGTTGTTCTGCCACACGGAACAGGTAAAAAGGTTCGTGTTCTTGTATTTGCAAGAGACGCTAAAGCTGAGGAAGCAAAGGCAGCAGGCGCTGAGTTCGTAGGAGCTGAGGAGCTTATTCCGAAGATCCAGAACGAAGGATGGCTGGATTTCGACGTTGTTGTTGCAACACCTGACATGATGGGCGTTGTAGGACGTCTGGGTCGTGTACTTGGACCGAAAGGTTTAATGCCAAACCCGAAAGCTGGTACTGTAACCATGGATGTTACAAAAGCGGTTCATGATATCAAAGCCGGTAAGATCGAGTACCGTCTTGACAAAACAAATATCATCCATGTTCCGGTTGGTAAAGCTTCCTTTACCGAGGAGCAGTTAAGCGACAACTTCCAGACGCTGATTGGAGCTATTTTAAAGGCAAGACCAAGCACACTGAAGATCAAAAAAAAAAAAAAA
>NZ_JAYFUY010000130.1:0-11411 GCF_059933065.1 Blautia sp. HA3515
CATATCCGATCACATCACTCATATCATACTTCCCGGCCGGCTTGCCTGCAAGGAATTTGGCTGCTTCTACAGCGCCCTTGCCGAATACAGCCTTGGAGTATGCAGTGTGCTTAAACTCGATCACTTCGTCCGGTCCTGCAAAGATCACTTCATGATCCCCTACAATGGTACCGCCCCGTACAGCGGAGATGCCGATCTCCTTTGGATCTCTTAACTCTCTGCGCTGGCTTCGGTCGTATACATAATGATACTCTCCGTCCATGGCCTCATTCAGACTGTCTGCAAGAGCAAGCGCAGTACCGCTGGGCGCATCAAGTTTCAGATTGTGATGCCTCTCTACGATCTCCATATCAAAACCTGCAGTTGCAAGGATCTTAGCAGCATCCTGGATCAGCTTCAGCAGGGTATTGATCCCAAGAGACATGTTGGCAGAACGAAGAACCGGGATCCTGCCCGATGTTTCTTCCACCTTTGCAAGCTGTGCTTCACTAAGGCCTGTGGTGCAAAGTACCAGTGGCAGGCTGCGGCGTACACAATAATCCATCAGCTGGTCTGCTGCCTTTGGAGAAGAAAAATCGATCAATACATCCGCCGGTGTATCACATGCTTCCATATCTGTAAAAACCGGATAACTGTTATTCCCATTATCTGCAATATCAATGCCTGCAACGATCTGAGCATTAGAATCCTTCTCTACCAAGGAGGAGATCACCTGGCCCATATGTCCATTGCAGCCATGCATAATAATCTTTACCATCTGTAAATCCCTTTCTGTCTTATGCAAGCTTAATCCCAAAATCCTTCAGTGCCTTTGCAAGACGTGCCTCATTCTCAGGCTCCATTTCGCATAATGGCATACGAGTAGGTCCTACCTGCATGCCCATAAGGTTCAGCGCTGTCTTGACAGGGATAGGATTCACCTCACAGAACAGTGCATTGATCAGCGGAATAGCATCCAGCTGGATCTTAGCAGCTCCTTTTACATCTCCTTCAAGGAACTTGGCAACCATGTCGTGAGTCTGCCTTGGTGCTACATTGGATAACACAGAGATCACACCTACTCCGCCAAGGGAAAGGATAGGCAGTACCTGGTCATCATTGCCTGAATAAAGGTCAATACATCCGTCTGCCATGGACATCATCTTGGCGATCTGGGACAGATCCCCGCTGGCAGCTTTGATACCAACAATATTCTTAACATCCTTTGCAAGAGAAACAACGGTAGCCGGTGCAAGATTGCATCCTGTACGGCTTGGTACGTTGTAAAGGATGATAGGGGTATCCGGCACTTCATTGGCAATGGCCGTATAATGCCTGATCAGCCCTTTCTGTGTAGCCTTATTGTAATAAGGTGTTACAAGAAGAAGTCCGTCAGCTCCATAGGAAGCTGCCTCCTTGGACAGCATAATGGCAGTCTCTGTACAGTTGGAACCAGTACCTGCGATCACCGGAATACGTCCTGCCACTTTGTCGATAGCAAACTTGATGGTCTTTAAGTGCTCTCCATGTGTCAGTGTGGAAGACTCGCCTGTTGTCCCACAGATGATCACTGCATCTGTACCGCCTGCGATCTGCTGCTCTAAAAGCTCTTCCAGCTTATCATAGTTTACCTTTCCATCCTCATACATTGGAGTTACAATTGCAACACCAGCACCCTTAAAAATTGCCATTAATCTTCCTCCTTATCTTTTTTGTATAAACTATGAGAAACACGCTCCGCGAGTTTCTCAAGTTATCGCGGCAGTCGCCAAGGTCTCGTGCAAGCACGGACTTTGGCTCGTTGCTCGCGTAAATCAGGGAATCCTGCATCCATGCAGATATCCCTTCCGTCAGATCATTTCTGTCTTCAGATCGTTTCTGTTATCAGATCGTTTCTGTTATCAGAGCATTTCTGTTATCAGATCGTTTCTGTTGTCAGAGTGGTCACACTGTCCACATAGGGTCTTAATGAATCCGGCATCATCCTTCCGGTCAGCACTACATGCATAGATTCATTCTTCAGTTTGAGAATATCTGTGATCATATCCAATGTAGCGATCCCATTGTCCAGAAGCCCCAGGATCTCATCCAGTACAAGAAAATCACATTCCTGGGTGGCAACTACCTTCCTGGCAAAATTCAGGCCATTCAGAATATTGCGCTTCTCCTCTGACTTCTCCTGTTCTGTCAGCTCCTCATAGCAGGTTTCCATTTTCTCGAAGCGGAAAATCTTAATATCCAGTTCATCCAGTTCTTCCAGAAAATCCAGTTCCCGACGTTCATTCCCCTTCAGGAACTGTATGATGATCACACTTTTGCCCTGAGTGGATGCCCGCAGACTCTGTCCCATTGCCAGAGTAGTCTTCCCCCGGCCACTTCCACAGTAAACCTCTGTTAATTCTCTTTCCATAATATTTCCTCTCGACGCTGCGTCCGGCAGGATCTCCCTGTCAGGAAAAGCTGCCGGTCAGTGACATTTTGCTGCTGTAAAATACAGGCGCAAATTACGCCATTTTCAAATAGTATCCTTATATTACCTCAGTTTCGCCAGAATTGCAAGCCTAGTAATCATTTTACCATTCGCATTAGACGGCATATCATTCTATGTACTCCAGCTTGCTTACAGAAATTTCATAAGCAGTCCGCTTTTCTGTTTCATTTTCCCCGGTGCGCTTCATATATTCCCTGCTCTGGATCCTGCCCCAGATCAGTACATGGCCGCCCACTTCAAAGGCAGAAGCGTATCTTGCATTTCTTCCCCAGCAAATGCAGGGGATATAATCTGATTTGCCATAGGGCCTGTTTACAGCCAGTAAAAGATCTGCGATCTCCCTTCCAAGAGGGGTTTTTCTGTAAACAGGAGGCTTACAGATATAGCCGTCCAGGAATATCTGATTGACCGGATCAGCCTCATCTTCTTCCTCCACAAATCTCAGTTTTCTCACAAAAACAGACAATACCAGCCGATTATGTTTTTCTTCATGTCGGTTATAGGACCGGAACTGTCCATGGATCTCTATGTATTCCCCCACATAGTCCTGGGTTACATCCACCAGTCTTTCCGAAACCATTACCGGAATCCTGTCCTCTGAATCACTTAGTCTTTTCACCAGCAGCTCCATGGTATAAAATCCTTCTCCGAAAACCTGGTGGCTGAAGGTAAAACCTGTTGCGATCTTCCCAATGATCCACACCTGATTGTTTTCAATAATTTTATCTGCCATAATGTAGCTCTCCTTCCCTTCACTTTGTGTGTTGCTGCCCTCTTGGGCGGGTCTATATTATGTATGTAGATAAGATCTTTTTTAGAACTAAAAAATCAGGAAAATCAAAAAAATCATTCCAACACCTTGTAATCTGCGAAAAATGTGGTAAACTGAAAAATCGGACAACTTATGAGAATGAAACACATTAATATAGAAAGAAAGGATTTCGATTTTATGAAGACCAAACGCGAAGATGTACGCAATGTAGCCATTATTGCCCACGTTGACCATGGGAAAACCACACTTGTGGACCAGCTTTTGAAACAAAGCGGCGTTTTCCGTGCAAATCAGGAAGTTCAGGAGCGTGTCATGGACTCCAATGATATTGAAAGAGAACGTGGTATCACTATCCTATCCAAGAATACTGCTGTTCATTACAAAGGTGTAAAGATCAATATCATTGACACCCCTGGACATGCTGATTTCGGCGGTGAAGTAGAACGTGTGCTTAAGATGGTAGACGGCGTCATCCTCCTGGTTGATGCCTTTGAGGGTGCTATGCCCCAGACCAAATTTGTTTTAAGAAAAGCTCTGGAACTGGATCTGCACGTGATCGTCTGCATCAACAAGATCGACAGACCGGAAGCAAGACCGAATGAAGTAGTGGATGAGGTACTGGAGCTTCTCATGGATCTGGGTGCTTCTGATGAGCAGCTGGACTGCCCGTTCCTTTATGCTTCTGCCAAGACAGGTCATGCAGTTCTGGATCTGAAGGACACACCGGAAAACATGGAGCCTTTATTTGATGCTATTCTGAAATACATCCCTGCTCCGGAAGGTGATCCGGATGCAGACACCCAGGTACTGATCAGCACCATTGACTACAATGAATATGTAGGCCGTATCGGTGTAGGTAAGGTTGAAAATGGCTCCATCGCCGTAAATCAGGAGCTTACTCTTTTGAACCACCATGATCCTGACAAGCGCCAGAAGGTAAAAATCAGCAAGCTGTATGAATTTGACGGTCTGAATAAGGTAGAAGTAAAAGAAGCTTCCATTGGTTCTATTGTTGCTATCTCCGGTATTGCACAGATCCATATCGGCGACACCCTGTGCGGCGGTGAGAATCCGGAAGCAATCCCCTTCCAGAAGATTTCCGAGCCTACCATTGCCATGAATTTCCTGGTAAATGACAGTCCTTTAGCCGGCCAGGAGGGAAAATATATTACTTCCAGACATCTTCGTGACCGCCTTTACAAAGAGCTGAATACAGATGTGAGCCTGCGTGTAGAGGATACTGAAACCACAGAGTGCTTCAAGGTTTCCGGCCGTGGTGAGCTTCACCTTTCTGTACTGATTGAGAATATGCGGCGTGAAGGTTTTGAGTTTGCAGTGAGCAAGCCGGAGGTTCTGTATCACTATGATGAGCGCGGCAAGAAATTGGAGCCAATGGAGATCGCATATGTAGATGTTCCTGAGGAATTTTCCGGGACTGTGATCCAGAAGTTAAGCGAGCGCAAAGGAGAACTGCAGGGCATGAGTACTGCCAGTGATGGCTCTGTCCGTCTTGAGTTCCATATTCCTTCCAGAGGTATGATTGGATTCCGTGGTGATTTCCTTACCTCTACCAAGGGAACCGGTGTGATCAATACTGAGTTTGATGGTTATGCACCTTACAAGGGAGATTTCCCATACAGAAAACAGGGTTCCCTGATTGCATTTGAGGCTGGAGAATCTGTTACTTACGGTCTTTTCGCTGCTCAGGAGCGTGGTACCTTATTTATCGGACCTGGCCAGAAGGTTTACAGTGGTATGGTCATCGGACAAAATGGCAAGGCAGAGGATATTGAGCTGAATGTATGTAAGACAAAGCATCTTACCAACACACGTTCCTCTTCCGCTGACGAAGCATTAAAGCTGACTCCGCCTAAGGTACTCAGTCTGGAGCAGGCAATTGAATTTATTGATACGGATGAGCTTCTGGAGGTAACACCAAAAAGCCTTCGTATCCGCAAAAGGATCCTTGATGCAAGGGATCGTAAAAGAGCTGCCTTTAAGAAAAATTGATTTTACAATTTTACATCCTTAAGGTCTGCTGCTAAAGGTTTTGGCCAGATGTAGTATATTCAAGTCGAGCAGCTGCGAGACTTGGCGCGTGATTCTGGTCAGCGTAAGCTGACATATTCTTTACAGAATCACTGCGCATCCTCGCGGAGCGTTTATCTCAGTCGGAGATTGGACTCCCACTGAGACGAACTTGCTGTTATTCACCACCTGAAAGAGGTGGGAGTCTTCTCGACTGAGATAAAAATACCCTGTGCTTTCCGCATGAGCTTTTGCGGAAGGTACAGGGTATTTTTACTTAGCTTTTTTTAATTCTTCTCTTCGCCTTGCAAGTATCCTGGGAAAGAAATGAAGAAACAGACAGGTAGTCACTGTGGCACTGATCACATCTGCCAGCGGCTCTGAAAGGAAAGCTGTATCTGCAGCGATCACCGCCGGAAGATCAGAAGTATACCTAAAAATAAAGTTTTACGGAACATAGAACAGAATAGTGCAAGCCGCACCTGCCCCAGCGCTGTAGATTCATCTACCAAAGGATACTGTACAGCCAACGGTATGATCATGGCTGAAAAAATCCGGATGTATCGTACAGATCTGTCCAGGAGCATTTCATCTTTGGTAAAAAGCGAAACATATAGCGGGGATACAGTAAAGGTTACAACCGTCATCAGCCCGCAGAAAAGCAGACACAATCCAACAATGCACTTCATTGCCTTCTTTACCCGCTCTCCATCCCCGCTTCCGTAATTATAGCTGATCACAGGCTGGCACCCTGAGAGTAATTCCGCCCAGAGGCATGGTGATCAAAAGCATATAGCTTTGTACGATGGTGGCAACAGGTTACAACAACATCCCCCTTCTTTCCCCCTCCATACCGCTGAAGCACAAGTATTCAATACCATCAGGATCACGCTGTCAAAGGCAATGATCAAAAATGGGGACATCCCGAAGGTAAGGATCCTTTTCACGGTTTTCCAGGAAAACCCTCCCCAGCCAAGACGTACCGGCATCTTTTTGCTGCGAGAAAAAGAAGCACAGCCACGCAGGATGCCATCTGGGAGATCACGGTAGCAGCCGCAGCCCCTGCCACACCCATGTGGAATACAAAGATGAATACCGGATCCAGGGCAATATTCAGGACTGCACCAAGGATCACCGTTCCCATCCCAAGGCCGAGATCCCTGTCCGATCAGATAGCTGTTCATGCCACAGGCCATCAGGGCAAAAAAAGTACCCGCCGTGTAAATGGTCAGGTAGGTATCAGCATATTCAAAAGTGGCATTGCTTGCTCCAAACCAAAGGATCGGCTTTTCCTTTGATAGAAGGAATACGATGGTAAGAACTGCCGACAGTGCAGTGAGCATCATGAATCCATTATTCATGATCTTTTTTGCTTCTTTTGTATTCCCCTCTCCCATACGCATAGCCATTAAAGGAGATCCTCCCAGGCCCACAAGGGTGCCAAAGGAGGACAATAATGTAATGATTGGAGCGCACACACCTGCTCCGGCCAGTGCCAGGCTGCCCACACCCATTCCAATGTACATACGGTCTACAACGGAATAAAGCACGCTTACCAGCTGGGCAAGCATAGTGGGAAGAGCCAGGCGCAGCACCAGTGCAGGCACAGGATCTTTACCAAGATCGTTGATGTGTGCCTTCTTTTTCTTTTTGGCGGTCATGATGTCAGGCAATTTTGAAACTCCTTTGCCAGCTTCGCAAACTGAGGCAGGGAATTGATAATGGTATCATATAAGATACACAGTATGCCAGACGTACATATCCTGGGCAGGCAAAAGAGCTGCCTGGAACCATCAGGATATTGTATTTCTTACCGGCTTCACAAAACTTCTTCTCATCTGCAACCGGTGACTTTACAAAGAGATAAAAAGCCCCTTCTGGTTTGATGCACTCAAAGCCCAGATCCTTCAGACCATTATAAAGAGCCAGTCTGTTCTTGTCATAAGCAGCCACATCTACCTCTGCATCCACACATTTGGCGATCACCTTCTGGATCAGGGATGGTGCATTCACACTGCCGATAATGGTTGGCAATGGCTGCTGCAGTGATCATCTCCTGGCTTCCGTCCGCTTCATCTGGAATCACCAGATATCCGATACGCTCTCCTGGAAGGGAAAGTGATTTGCTGTAGGAATATCCTACAATGGTATTATCATAGTATTTGGTCAATATACGGAACCTGTACTCCATCATAAGCCAGTTCTCTGTACGGCTCGTCAGAAATAAGATAGATCACTGTCCCATATTCCTTCTGCTTTGCCTCCATGATGGCAGCCAGCTTCTTGATGGTCTCCTCAGAATAAACAACACCTGTAGGATTATGTCAAGCATCGACGTCTATCACCGCCCTGGTGTTGGGGGTGATTTTCTCTTCAAACTCCTGAAGATTCGGCTGGAAGGTAGTGGTATCCGGTGAGACCTCCACCAGTTTTCCATCGTAATTCTGTGCATATGCGCCATATTCCAGGAAATACGGTGCAAATACGATCACTTCTTCTCCAGGGTTCAGAAGATAGTTCTTAAAGGCTACATTCAGACCGCTGGCAGGGCCAACTGTCATGATCAGGTTCTTTGCAGCAAAGGCTGTACCAAAACGGCGGTTCAGGGAATCTGCAATTGTTCTGGCGCACATCCTCAAAACCTGCATTGCTCATATAGCCGTGAAGTACAGTAGGATCTGTATCATTTACCAATTCAATAATGGCCTGGCGTACACAGTCCGGTGCCGGTACGCTTGGATTGCCAAGGCTGAAATCAAGAGCATTCTCCGCACTGTATAATCCCTCTCAAAACGGTTTCCTTCTTCAAACATCATACGGATAGCGGAATTATTTTTAACGTAAGGTTTCATTTTTTCTGCAATCATGGTTCATCTCCTATCAGTGACAATACCTCTTTTTCAATGCTTTTTTATTTAACTCCAGGAACTGCGGCTTAATATCGGCCTCCAGGATCTGCTCCCAGTGGATATGCTCCCAGCCCCATTGCACGGATGATGGTTCCCAGAAGGATCATATTGGCAGCCTTTTCATTTCCAAGCTCTCCTGCAAGGCGGGTAGCATCGATCACCTTTGCCTTCACATGCTTCTGGATCTCTTCCAAGAACATCCTCCGGATATTCCTCTTCTCCTGTGATCACAGACATGGACGGGATCTCTTCGTTATTTACTACAATATCCTCCGGTTTCAGATAATCCAGCGCACGCAGCGCTTCCATCTTCTCAAAGGAAACGATGATATCAGCCTTTCCTTTCTCCAATAACCGGAGACATTACCTTTTCTCCATAACGTACCTGTGAAGAAACGCTTCCGCCTCTCTGGGACATGCGACTGGATCTCCGCTCATTTTTACATCATATCCGGCCTCCATCAGACCTGTTGTAAGAATCTTGCTGGCAAGGATGGTTCCCTGACCACCTACACCTACTAATAAAATGCTTTTTGTCATGGTCACGCCTCCTCCTTTACAATGGCAGCCTTAGGGCATACCTGGGTACAAACATCACAGCCTACACACTGTGCTTTATTGATATGGACTTTCTTTGATTTTCTGTCATAGGACATAGCCGGACAGCCTGCCTTCAGGCGAAGACGGCAGCCTACGCACTTCTCTTCATCCACTTTGTTCTTTGTAACAAACAGACTGTCAAATTCTGCCTTATCCTCTTTGGAGAATTTCTTTAATGCACATGGCCAGCGGGTAATGATCACGGACGGCTCATCCAGTGCCAGGCATTTATCCAGCGTATCATCTACCTCCTGAAGATTGTTAGGATTGATCACATACACACATGCTTCATGCCGATAGCACACGCACCAGACTCCTCAATACGGATCAGGGTAGTCTCCTCACCTTTAGCTGTATAGCCTGGTCAATCCCGGATTATTCTGATGTCCTGTCATTCCTGTGATCCGTGCTGTCCAGGATGATATTCCACAGTATCGCTCTTATTGTACACTGTGTTGATCAGTGAATTGATGCCTGTATGGAAGAATGTGGAATCGCCAAGTACAGTAACGACTCTTCGGTTCACGCCTTCCATATTGAAGGCTCTTTGTGCCCCGTGTCCAAGGCTGATGCTGGCTCCCATACATACTGTGGAATCCATGGCACTATAGGGCTTTGCAGCTGCCAGTGTATAGCATCCGATATCGCCGCTGATCATAATGTCCTTACGCTTTCCAAGCCGGTAGAAAAGGCCTCTGTGAGGACAGCCGGCACAGAAAGAAGGCGCCCTGCCGATCAGCTTGCTGTGGTCAAAATCCATTACCTGGTTTTCTTTTCCTGTAATGCAGGCACGGATCACATCCGGTGTCAGCTCTCCATATGACGGGAAAAGCTCTTTACCGATGCAGGCACAGCCCTGCTGCTTTACGAATTCTTCAATATATGGATCATTCTCTTCCAGGATATAAACCTTATCCACCTTGGAACAGAAGTCTTTGATCAGACCTGCAGGCAGAGGATTGGTAAAGCCAAGCTTCAGATATAGAGGCTTCCTCTCCGAATACTTCCTTTGCATAGTAATAGCAGATACCGGAAGCGATCACGCCTACACGGGTATCCCCCATCTCCATCCGGTTAAATGGTGTTGTCTCGCTGTAAGCAGCAAGCTTCTCCATTCTTTTTTCCAGATTTCACACGCAGCTTCCTTGCAATAGCAGGAAGGCAGACGTATTTGGCCGGTCTTCTCCCATGTCTTAGGCTGCTGCTCTGCCCTGTCTGTCAGCTCAACAATGGATTTGGAATGACAGACACGGGTAGTCATACGGATGATAAACGGGGTATCAAATTCTTCGCCCAGATCATAGGCTGCTTTCACCATGTCAATACATTCCTGGCTGTCGGAAGGCTCCATCATGGCAATCTTGGCTGCTTTGGCATAATTGCGGTTGTCCTGCTCATTCTGGGAAGAAAACATCCCAGGCTCATCTGCAGTTACGATCACATTGCCGCCGTTTACCCCCATGTAAGCCCAGGTAAACATAGGGTCTGCTGCCACATTCATGCCCACATGCTTCATGGATACAATACTTCTCAGTCCTGCAACAGATGCTCCGATAGCAGATTCCATGGCTACCTTCTCATTGGGTGCCCACTCTGCATAAATCTCTTTGTATGTAGACAGATTCTCCAGGATCTCTGTACTTGGTGTTCCCGGATATGCAGATGCATAAGAAACACCTGCCTCATATGCTCCCCTGGCAATGGCCTCATCGCCGGTCATTAATTTCTTCATTTGCTACCTCCTAAATGGTTCTCTTAATACATGATTGTATACCTTGACACCTTATCGTGTCAACGCAAAAAAGTGACAGGTTTCCCTATCACTTTTTTACACTCAGCCGTACCAGTGCACGGTGAAGTTTTGCTTGTGCAAGTTTGTATTCCTGATCAGTCAAACCGCTTTCGGCAAGCTTTTCTTCTGCTTTTTGCTTTGCAACATCTGCTCGGTGGACATCTATGTCCTCCTTCCATTCCCAGGTGGTTGCCAGAAGACTGCAGCTGCCGTTCATCACAGAGATCATACCGCCGATACATGCGGCAGTCCTTCTGCTGCCATCTGCCATCACCACACTGGCTTCTCCCATGCCAAGGGCAGTGCAGAAATTACAGTGTCTGGCAAGAATGGCAAGATCTCCGGTAATACTGCGGCAGACCACACGTTCTGCCTCTCCTTCAAACAGAAGTCCGTCCGGTGTACCGATCCTTAAAGGAAATGTACTCATAGGCAGCCTCCTTTACTGATTCTGGCTCTTTGCCTTTTCCATTACATCATCAATGGTTCCGGCAAACAGGAAACAGCTTTCAGGGATCTGATCGCATTCCCCGTCAAGGATCATCTTAAAGCCTCGTAATGTTTCTTTCAGAGGAACATACTGTCCCTTCATACCTGTAAACTGCTCTGCCACTGAAAAGCTTTGGGACAGGAATCTCTGCACCTTACGTGCACGGCTGACAGTCAGCTTATCCTCCTCTGAAAGCTCATCCATGCCCATGATGGCAATGATATCCTGCAGTTCTTTATATCTTTGCAGCACTCTTTGTACTGCACGTGCGATCTCATAATGCTCGCTGCCTACTACCTCAGGGGAAAGGATACGGCTGGTGGAATCCAGAGGATCCACTGCAGGATAAA
>NZ_JAYFUY010000131.1:0-8321 GCF_059933065.1 Blautia sp. HA3515
CGAAAAATTAAAAGAGTTTCTTTCCGATATCCAGCTTACACCTCAGCAGATGCTGATCGGCAGGCAGATCCTGAAGGAGATTGTTGCCAGAGTAGGCTTTCTTTCAGATGTTGGGCTGGATTACCTATCCCTTGCAAGGGCGACTGCTACTCTTTCCGGAGGGGAGGCTCAGAGGATCCGTCTGGCGACTCAGATCGGGTCAGGCCTTGTAGGAGTTGCTTATATTCTGGATGAACCAAGTATCGGGCTTCATCAGAGGGATAATGACCGGCTGCTTCGAGCGTTGATGCATCTTCGTGACCTGGGCAATACACTGATCGTAGTAGAGCATGATG
Source organism: Blautia sp. HA3515 (assembly GCF_059933065.1). NCBI lineage: Bacteria > Bacillati > Bacillota > Clostridia > Lachnospirales > Lachnospiraceae > Blautia > Blautia sp. HA3515. The sequence goes on from NZ_JAYFUY010000131.1 coordinate 336, forward strand.
AGGATACCATGCGTGCTGCAGACTGTGTGGTTGATATTGGTCCCGGAGCAGGGGAGCATGGAGGCGAGCTTGTAGGTATCGGTACTGCAGAAGATCTGATGAAGAATGAAAGATCTGTTACAGGTGCATATCTTAGCGGCAAGCTGAAAATCCCGGTACCAAAGGAACGGAGAACGCCAGCCGGTTTCCTGAAGATCCGTGGAGCGGCTGAGAATAACCTGAAGAAGATCAATGTGGATATTCCGCTTGGGGTGATGACTTGTGTGACTGGTGTGTCCGGATCCGGGAAAAGCTCCCTGGTGAATGAGATCCTGTATAAGCGCCTTGCCAGGGATCTGAACAGAGCCAGGGTGATCCCTGGCAAGCACAGTGATATCCTGGGGATCCAGCAGCTGGACAAGGTGATCAATATTGATCAGTCGCCTATTGGCAGGACTCCACGTTCCAATCCTGCTACTTATACCGGCGTTTTTGATCAGATCCGTGACCTGTTTGCTGCCACTGCCGATGCCAAGGCCAAAGGCTATAAGAAGGGCAGATTCAGCTTCAACGTAAAGGGCGGGCGTTGTGAGGCCTGCAGCGGAGATGGTATTATTAAGATTGAGATGCATTTTCTTCCGGATGTATATGTGCCCTGTGAGGTCTGCAAGGGTAAGCGGTATAATCGTGAAACACTGGAAGTAAAATATAAGGGCAAAAGCATATATGATGTACTGAATATGACTGTAGAAGAAGCACTTCCGTTTTTTGAAAATATTCCGTCCATCCGCAGAAAGATAGAGACTTTATACGATGTAGGGCTTTCTTCTTCAACACGCTCTGACAGCCTTCTACTACTCTTTCCGGAGGAGAAGCCCAGAGGATCAAGCTGGCAGCAGAGCTGAGCAAACGCAGTACCGGAAAGACAATTTATATTTTGGATGAGCCCACCACAGGCCTTCACTTCGCCGATGTGCACAAGCTGGTGGAGATCCTGAAGCGCCTTTCTGAAGGAGGAAATACTGTGGTAGTGATCGAGCACAATCTGGATGTGATCAAGACTGCAGATTATATCATAGATATCGGACCGGAGGGCGGCGACAGGGGCGGTACTGTAGTTGCCTTTCTGGTACACCGGAGCAGGTAGCGGCCAATCCGTCCTCCTACACCGGCCAGTACGTAGCCAAATATTTGAATTAATAAGAATTATAAGACACAGCGACTGCTCGACTTGAATGTATGTTGTAACAAACGCTTTCTTTTTGAAGGGGAATTGCGTATAATAAGAAAAACGTAACTGTGATCTGAACAGTTGCAGTTCTGGAAAATAAACAGGAATTAAAGGGAGGTTCACAATGCCGGCAAGCGATATAGGGATTGATCTTGGAACCAGAAACAGCCAGGTATATTCTACCGGGAAAGGCCTTGTGCTGATGGAGCCTACAGTAGCAGTATATGATAAAGATTCAGAAAAAATAAAGGCAATGGGAGAGGAAGCAAAGCAGATGGCAGGGCATGTTTCTTCCAGATGGAGATTGATCTGGCCCATCTGCCAGGGTGTGATCGTAGATTACACAGTTATTGGTGGAGAAAATGCTGAAGTTCTTCATTTCCAGGGCAATGGGACGCAGAGCCTTCCGCAAGCCAAGGATCAGCATCTGTATTCCCAGTGGGACCACTGAAATCGAAAAAAAGGCGATCGAAGAAGCAACCTACCAGGCAGGAGCCAGAGAGGTTTTTCTTGCAGATGAACCGATTGCCGCTGCCATCGGCGCAGGTGTGGATGTAACAAAACCGTTTGGCAATCTGATCGTGGATATTGGTGCAGGTACTACAGATATTGCAGTGATTTCCATGGCAGGAGTTGTGGTATCCAGTTCCATTAGGCTGCAGGAGATAATTTTAATCAGGCCATTATGGGTTATGTACGGAAAGCCCACAATCTGTTTATAGGGGAGGATGCGGCAGAAAGGATCAAGATAAAGATCGGTACTGCCATTGAGGAAGCATCTCCCAGGACTATGGAGGTGAAAGGCCGCAATGTGATCACCGGACTGCCCAAGACTGTGACCCTTACCTCTGAGGAGGTAAGGATGGCTCTTAGGGAGGCTACCGGACAGATCGTAGAGGCTGTACATGGAGTTCTGGAAGAAAACACCGCCGGAACTTGCCGCTGATATTGTAGACCGGGGGATCGTGCTTACCGGTGGAGGTGCATTGCTTCATGGCATAGATAACCTGATCGAACAGAAAACAGGCGTAAATACGCTGACTGTACAGGATGCCATCATGGTAGTTGCTGCAGGAACAGGAAAATATGCAGAGATCATGTCGAGGATGGATGATTAGAAAGAATGAGTGAGAAGATTACCGGTTATATTGACCATGTGGTTTTCCGTAATGATGACAACGGATATACAGTTATGGTGATGAAAGGTACAAAGGAGGAAGAACTGACCTGCGTAGGCAGTTTTCCTTCTATTAGCCAGGGCGTGACGATAGAGGCAGAAGGCACTTACACTACCCATCCTGTTTACGGGAAGCAGTTTCAGATACATAGTTATACAGAAAAGATGCCGGAAGACAGCCTTGCAATGGAAAGATATCTTGGATCAGGTGCCATCAAAGGGATCGGGGCGGCACTGGCTGCCAGGATCGTTCGGCATTTTGGAGAAGATACACTTCGGATCGTAGAGGAGGAGCCGGAACGTCTTTCAGAAGTCAAAGGGATCAGTGAGAAAAAAGCGCGGGAGATTGCTGCCCAGGTTACAGAAAAGGCAGATATGAGGAGAGCCATGATCTTTCTGCAGAAATACGGGATATCCCTGAATCTTGGCGCAAAAATATACCAGAAATATGGCCAGGCTGTTTACGGTGTGCTTCAGGAGAATCCGTATCGCCTGGCCGAAGACATTTCTGGCGTGGGATTTAAGATCGCAGATGAGATTGCATCCAGGATCGGCATACATACAGATTCAGATTACAGGATTCGCAGCGGTATGTTGTATACTCTTTTGCAGGCTTCAGGTGAAGGCCATATTTATCTGCCAAAAGAAGAGCTTTTTGAAAGAGCTTCCAGGCTGTTGGATGTGGATCCATCCTATATGGAAAAACATCTGATGGATATGGCTATTGATCGGAAGCTTGTATTAAAAGAAACAAAAGAGGCTACTCTGGTTTATCCCAGCAAATATTATCAGATTGAGCTGAATACAGCCAGAATGCTGAATGAACTGAATATTAAATGCCCTGAGAATGAAAAGCTGGTAGAGCGCAGACTGGCCCAGATACAGAAGGAAACAGGTACTGTCCTGGATGAAATGCAGAAAAAAGCAGTAAAAGAAGCAGCAGAAAATGGACTGTTCATTCTTACAGGAGGTCCTGGCACAGGAAAGACTACCACCATTAATGCTATTATCCGCTTTTTTGAAGGAGAGGGAGCAGAGCTTCGGCTTGCTGCACCTACAGGCAGAGCAGCCAAAAGAATGACAGAGACTACCGGATATGAAGCACAGACGATCCACAGGCTTTTGGAGCTGAACGGCGTTCCGGATGAAGAGCATGACAACCAAGCCATTCATTTTGACAGGAATGCCCAGAATCCGTTGGATGCGGATGTGATCATTATTGATGAAATGTCCATGGTGGATATTTTTCTGATGCATTCTCTGCTTCAGGCCATCACTGCCGGCACAAGGCTGATCCTTGTAGGAGATGAGAATCAGCTGCCAAGTGTAGGTCCGGGGAATGTACTGCGAGACATTATCCGCAGCCGGGTATTTCCTGTGGTGGAGCTTACCAAGATCTTCCGGCAGGCGTCTGAGAGCGATATTGTGGTGAATGCCCATAAGATCAATCGTGGAGAACAGGTATCCCTGGATAATAAAAGCAGGGATTTCTTTTTCTGAAGCGATATGATGCAGATATTATCATCCGCGTGGTGATCGCATTGATCCAGGAGAAGATGCCCAGATATGTGGGAGCCAGACCCTTTGAGATACAGGTGCTTACCCCTATGCGTAAGGGACTTCTGGGCGTGGAGCGGCTGAATCAGATCCTGCAGAGATACCTGAATCCGCCGGATCCGGGCAAAAGGGAGCATGAAGCCGGGCAGCAGCTGTTCCGTGAAGGGGACAAGGTGATGCAGGTTAAAAATAATTATCAGATGGAATGGGAAGTGCGTGGCAAATATGGCATTCCTGTAGAAAAAGGAGTAGGCGTATTTAACGGAGACACTGGGATACTGAAGGAAATCAATGAATTTTCAGAGATTGCATCTGTGGAATTTGAAGATGGAAGATGGGCGGAGTATTCTTTTAAGCAGCTGGAAGAACTGGAGCTGGCTTATGCCATTACCATCCATAAGTCCCAGGGGTCTGAATATCCGGCAGTGATCCTTCCGATCCTGTCAGGGCCAAGGATGCTTCTGAACCGTAATCTTTTGTATACAGCTGTTACCAGGGCGAGGAAATGTGTAACTGTAGTGGGGAGCGAAGAAACCTTTGAGGAGATGATCCGCAATGAAAAGCAGCAGAAGCGTTACAGCTCTCTGGACATGCGTATCCGGGAGCTTGCTGAATCTTCTTTATCCCAGACGATGTCCTTTGTGCCATCAGGTAATGAAGGAACAAAGGCGGCTGATTTGCCCGGAATGTGAAAAAGATCTTCATCCTATTGCCGGACCAAGATGTTATCACTGTGGAAAACCGATCAAAGAAGGAGAAGAATACTGTGCAGACTGCAGATCCCATCCGGGCGCATTTATAGCGGGAAAAGGGATTTTTCTTTACGATGACAGGATGAAGGCTTCCATGATGAAGTATAAGTACAGCGGATGCAGAGAATATGGACGATTTTTCGGAAGGGCCATGTGTGTCTACGGCGCTGATTCCATTCGCAGATGGTCACCGGATCTGATCGTACCTGTCCCGATGACTGCCGCAAAGCTGCGGCAGAGAGGATTTAATCAGGCAGAGGATCTGGCTGGGATCGTTGCTGCGTGGATGAAGCTTCCTTTGGACACCGGGCTTGTACGAAAGATCAGGCATACAGATGCTCAGAAGGAGCAGGATGCAGCAGGACGGCGCCGCAATCTGAAAGGCGCTTTTGAAATTACCAGGAGAATTGACGGAATGCGTATTTTGATCATTGATGATGTGTATACTACAGGCAGTACCATGGATGAGATTGCCGGATGCCTGAAAAAAAGCGGGGCAGAGGCAGTGTTTTTTCTCACTCTGTGCAGCGGGATCCATTGATTCATGGCAAAAAATGCTTTTCACAGAATAGGATATATGATACAATTAATCTATATGGTTAAAATGGTATCAAAAGCAAGGAGTCATTTATGATCAACGAAGAGAAAGTCAAGATAATGAACAGGCTTGCAATATATGAAAAGCGGGGCGGGAAGAAGTATCTGCCTGTCAGCAGATATTACCGCAGCGATTATATCGGGCTTGCATTAATTAAAAATTTTTTTCTGGTTACTATCGGATATGCCTTGGTTCTTGCAGCAGTAGCTGTATATTATTCAGAATATCTTATGAATAATATTAATCAGATGGATCTGGTCAGCCTGGGTATGAAAGTGGTTGGCGGATATGCTGTGGTGCTGATCGGTTATTCAGTTCTTACTTATATTGTGTATACTGTGAAATATCACTGTGCCAAGAAAAGTGTTAAGAAGTATTATGAAGAACTGACCAAACTGGAGAGGATCTACGGTCGTGAAGAGAAAAAGAATTCCGGACGGGAAATCACAGGAGGACGTAAAAGATGACAGCACTACTTGAATTAAAACAGAAAATTAAAAACCTGTATGGGCAATATGAACTTTATCTTCTTCCTGTATTCAAATTTGTTCTTGCCATGCTGTATTTTACCTGGATCAATGAAAATATGGGATATATGAGCCAGCTGAACAGTATGTTTGTTGTGCTGATCCTGGCCCTGATCTGTTCTATACTGCCATCTGTTGTGACGGTATATGCAGGATTTATCCTGATGGTCCTTCACAGCTATGCCTTGAGTCTGGAGACGGCAGGGTTTATGCTGGTACTGATTCTGGTAATGGTGATCTTTTTCCTCAGATTCAGCGGCGGGCAGAATACAGTGATGGCTTTTACACCGATCACCTTTATGTTTAATGTTCCGGCGATCCTGCCTATTGGCAGCGGTCTTATGGGCAATGCAGTATCTGCTATTCCGGCAGGATGCAGTGTGGTATTGTTTTATTTTATCCGATTTATCAAAAGACAGTCTGCTTCACTGATCGAGCACAGATCTGGAAGTGGCAGACAAGCTGCAGCTTCTGGCAGACGGGCTTGCACAGAAACTGGGGCATGTGGATCACAGTAGTTGCTTTTGTGCTTGTAGTCCTTGTTGTTTATCTGATTCGTACCCGTGCTTTTGATTATGCATGGAGGATCGCAATTGTTGCAGGCGGTGTGACTTATGTGCTTGTGATGCTGGGAGGAAGTCTTTTCCTGAACGCAACTGTCTCCATGCCGGCACTGATCACCTGTGCAGTTTTGTCTGTGGTATTTGCCATTATTCTGGAGTTCTTTGTATTTGGCGGGGATTACAGCCGTACAGAGAGGCTGGAATATGAGGATGATGAATATTTTTACTATGTAAAGGCTGTTCCCAAGGCGTCTGTATCTACTTCCGAGAGAAGCATCAAGAAGATCAACGGAGAGCCTATTAGGGAAGAGAGACGTTCCGAAGAAAAGAAAACGGTATCTTTCACAGAGCCTGCGCAGACTGCAAGTGACAAACCAAAGAAACGCAGGACTGCGCCTGCTCCTGCGCCAAGAAAGGCAAAGCCGGTTTCAAAGGAAGACGATATGGATGAGATCGACTTTGAGAAGAAACTGGAAGAGTCTTTGAAAGATCTGTAATAACGATTCAGCGGCTGGCGATTTCAAGGATGCTGAACAGTTATTACCTGTAACTGTAAACCAAACCGGCGCCAAAGCAGCGCTGATTACAATAAATGAGAGGAGACCGTTATGCAGGATATTGCAGTTATGCTTGCCAGGTATCTTCCTAAGCTGGCATTTCCGCAGGTTGGGATCACTGATGTGATCGAAATTGCCCTGATATCATTCTTTGTATATCAGTTCATGGTTTGGATCAAATTCACCCGTGCATATACACTGCTGAAGGGTATCCTGATAGTTCTTGGATTTATTTTTATTGCATATGTTTTCCAGATGAGTACCATTCTCTGGATCGTAAAGAATTTGTCTACTGTGCTGATTACTGCAGTGATCATTATTTTTCAGCCAGAACTTCGTAAAGTGCTGGAACAGCTTGGACAGAAAAAGATCATGTCTGCGATCCCATTGTTTGATACAAGCAAGGAAGTACAGGAGCGTTTTACAGACAAGACTGTAAATGAACTGGTAAAGGCCTGCTTTGATATGGGAGAAGTAAAGACCGGTGCTTTGATCGTGATCGAGCAGAATATCCGCCTTACAGAATATGAGCGGACTGGTATTAATGTAGATGCAATGCTTACCAGCCAGCTCCTGATCAATATTTTTGAGCATAATACGCCTCTTCATGACGGAGCGGTTCTAGTAAGAGGCAATCGTATCGTAGCTGCGACCTGCTATCTGCCGCTTTCTGATAATATGGAACTGAGCAAACAGCTGGGAAGCCGCCACAGAGCAGGGGTAGGGATCAGTGAAGTTAGTGATTCTCTGACGATTATCGTGTCAGAGGAGACAGGACAGGTATCTGTAGCGAAGGGCGGAAAGCTTTCCAGAGGGCTGACCAGTGCCCAGCTTCGGGAAGCGCTTGTTAAAGCACAGAATAAAAAGGTTGTTGATAACGGTAAATTACGCCATCTGCTGAAGGGGAGGGCGAAACATGAACAATAATAGGAAGCTTACAGCAAATATCCCATTGAAAATCATGTCCATCCTGGTGGGGATCCTGGTATGGCTTTTGGTTGTCAATGTGGATAATCCTATTAAGACCAGAACAATCATCTCCAGG
>NZ_JAYFUY010000132.1:0-3753 GCF_059933065.1 Blautia sp. HA3515
TAATCTGCGTGAGATTATTGGCGCTGTTGTAAAAATTATTGACAATATTGTGGAAGAACAGCGAGATACGACGATAGAAGAACTTCTTGAGATCGTAAAAGGCCCGGATTTTCCTACGGGAGCTACCATTCTGGGCAAAAGAGGGGTCGAGGAGGCATATCGTACAGGACGCGGTAAGATCCGTGTGCGCGCAGTGACTAATATAGAGACACTGCCTAATGGCAAATCCAGGATCATTGTTACTGAGCTTCCGTATCTGGTAAATAAAGCAAGACTGGTGGAGAAGATCGCAGAGCTTGTAAGAGATAAGAAGATTGATGGGATCACAGACCTGAATGACCATTCCAGCCGGGAAGGTATGAGGATCTGTATTGATCTGCGTAAAGATGCCAATGCCAATGTTGTGTTGAATCAGCTGTATAAGCATACACAGCTGCAGGATACTTTTGGCGTGATCATGCTTTGCGTAGTGCCCAAAGGCGGCAGTCTTGAGCCTAAGGTGCTGAATCTGAAACAGCTTCTTGAGGCTTATCTGGCACATCAGGAGGATGTTGTTACCAGAAGGACAAAGTATGATCTGAATAAGGCACAGGAACGTGCACATATATTAGAAGGTCTTTTAAAAGCCCTGGATAATATTGATGAAGTGATCAGGATCATTCGTGGTGCACGAAATGTCCAGATCGCAAAGCAGGAATTGATCGACAGGTTTGAACTTACCGATGTGCAGGCTCAGGCTATTGTTGATATGCGTCTCCGTGCTCTTACAGGCTTGGAAAGAGAGAAACTTGAGGCAGAGTATGCAGAACTGGAAGAAAAGATCCGAAGATTCCAGGCTATCCTTGCTGACAGAAATCTTTTGCTCCGTGTTGTACGTGAGGAGATCCTTCTGATTTCTGATAAATATGGGGATGAGAGAAGGACAGCTATTGGGTACGATGTATATGATATTTCCACAGAGGATCTGATCCCTAAAGAAAATACAGTGATCACCATGACAAAGCTTGGATATATTAAACGTATGACCGTAGATAACTTCCGCAGCCAGAACAGAGGCGGCAGAGGCATTAAAGGCATGCAGACATTGGAAGATGATTATATCGAAGAACTTCTGATGACTACAACCCATCATTACCTGATGTTCTTTACTAATACTGGCCGTGTGTACAGACTGAAAGTATATGAGATACCAGAGGCCAGCCGCACAGCGAGAGGCACAGCAATCGTAAATCTTTTACAGCTGATGCCAGGAGAACGAATCACGGCGGTAATACCGATCAGCAAGTTTGAAGAAGGTCATTACCTGATGATGGCTACCAGAAAGGGTCTTGTTAAGAAGACGCCGATCACTGAATATGTGAATGTACGTAAGACAGGTCTTGCTGCCATTGTACTTAGAGATGATGATGAGCTGATCGAAGTAAAAGCTACAGACAATAAGAAGAATATTTTCCTTGTGACAAAAGATGGTATGTGTATCCGCTTTAAAGAATCTGATGTAAGGAGCACAGGCCGTGTATCTATGGGCGTGAGAGGTATGAATCTTGCAGATGGAGATGAAGTGGTTTCCATGCAGCTGAATACCCAGGGATATTATCTTCTGGTTGTTTCCGAAAATGGTATGGGTAAACGTACCTCTATTTCTGAATTCAGCTGCCAGAACAGAGGCGGCAAAGGCGTGAAATGCTACAAGATCACCGAAAAGACCGGTAATGTGATCGGAGCAAAAGCTGTGAATGAAGAAAATGAGATCATGATGATTACAACAGAAGGGGTGATCATCCGCTTGCAGTGCGCTGATATTTCAATTCTTGGAAGGATTACTTCCGGAGTGAAGCTGATCAATCTTAAAGAGGGCGTTACTGTGGCAAGCGTAGCAAAGGTGCGGGAAAAGGAAGAAGAAGCTTCTGAAGACAAACAGGCAGAAGATCCGGGTGAAAGTGCAGAAGAGGATATCATTTCCGAAGAGGTACAACCGGATTCGGATACTGAAGGGGAATTAGAATAGTCATGAAAAAAGGATTGCATCTTACGGCTGCATGTATTGCAATGATTTTTGTCCTGACAATGTCCGGGTGTGGCGTGAATCATAAGTCACCGGAAGGGGTAGTGGAGGCATTGATCAAAGAATATGTGGCTGGCAGTGAAAAAGAAAGTGAAAAGCTGTTATGTGCAGCAGGACAAAGAGGACGATGTGCTTCAAAAGGAAATCACTGCAACCTTGAAGTATTTTCAGGTTCATGAGGTAAGCGAGGTAAATATCAAAGAATGTGAAACGCTTGCGGAAAAAGAAGATTATGTATATGTGTATGTGATCTATAATCTGGTATCTTAAAGACAAACAGGAATATCCCTGTATCAGCACCTATATGGTTCAGAAAGATGGACGGAAGTATTATGTGATTCCTCCGTCCATGGTCACAGCAGATATGAGCAAGGAAGCGGCGACAGATTATGCCAAATTTATGACCACTGATTCCTATAAGAATTATACAAAGGAATATGATGCGTTTATTATGAAGAATCCGGGATATGAGGAGCTCATTGCCGGGAAGCTTTAAGCAACTGCAGATCAGGGCTGCCGCAAAAGGGTAACATTCAGCGGCCCACTTTAGAATGATTCGTATAAAATGAAAAGAGGTTCAAATGAAAAGAATAATCGTAATGGTATTGAAAAATCTGTACAGAATCCCTTATTTGTGGATAAAGTTGTGCTGGTACGCTTTCTCATGTGGATAACATATACCGAGGAACGAGAGATATGCGCTTCTGAAAAAGATAGACCATGCGGCTAATACAGGTGGTAATTTGAATGTGCAGGGCTATGGAGTTGAGAATATTCCGAAAGAAAATGGTTTTATGTTATCCCAACCATCAGGGATTATATGATGTACTGGCAATTGTGGGATGCTATCCAGTGCCTTTTTCTGTAGTAGCCAAAAAAGAAGTGTTCCAGGTACCTTTTCTAAAGCAGGTATTTACATGTATGAAGGCATTTATAATCGACAGAGAAGATATTAAGCAGTCTATGCAAGTGATCATCAATGTGACAAAAGAAGTTAAAAATGGAAGAAATTATCTGATCTTTGCAGAAGGAACAAGAAATAAAGACAAAAACAATCCTCATGAGTTTAAGGGAGGCAGTTTTAGAAGCTTGCTATGCGTGCAAAATGCCCTATTGTGCCAGTAGCATTGATTGATTCATATAAATCTTTCGATACAGGATCGGCAAAACCATTGACTGTGCAGGTGCATTTTCTGAGCCAATCCCATATGCAAGAGTACAAAGATATGAAATCTACGGAGATTGCAGAGGAAGTGCGCAGCCGTATTACAGATACGATTAAAAAATATGAAAATAAGGGCAACTCGTTTGCAGGATTAAATTCTATAGAGGGGTGGAATTTAACTTTGCAAGTGAGGAATATGAAAATAATTAAAATTAATTAGAAAAAGCCATTGACAATATAGAAGTTCTCGAGTATAATAACTAATGCGCTTTGAAAAAAGCAGCACTCCAATTGAATAAGCAATTATGATTTCGGAGTCCGGAGAAGTACTCAAGAGGCCGAAGAGGTGCCCCTGCTAAGGGTATAGGTCGTTTACGCGGCGCGAGGGTTCAAATCCCTCCTTCTCCGTTATTTTTTGCTTTTGAATCAACTTTAAAGTAAAAAATAAAATAAAAAAACCTGTTGACAAATTGATTTATCTATGATAAAGTAGTCAAGTCGCCAACACGGATGACAAAACTTC
>NZ_JAYFUY010000133.1:2500-7230 GCF_059933065.1 Blautia sp. HA3515
CCGGCAGTCTTTTGTACAGCCTGTGCATTTACTTGGTATAACGCAAGATAGGAAGACATCGATAACAATGTTATCAAAAGAGAATCGAGAGACCGCATCACCTACGCTAGGGTGATGAAGCAAATGGTCAAGCAATAAGGGCACAGGGCGGATGCCTTGGCACTAAGGGCCGAAGAAAGACGTGACAAGCTGCGATAAGCTTCGGGGAGGAGCAAATATCCAATGATCCGGAGATTTCTGAATGGGGAAACCCACATGAGCAAACCTCATGTATCCATGCGCCAATCCATAACGCATGGAGGGGAACCCGGGGAACTGAAACATCTAAGTACCCGGAGGAAAAGAAAGAAAACTCGATTCCGCAAGTAGCGGCGAGCGAACGCGGAAGAGCCTAAACCGGAATGCGTGCATTCCGGGGTTAAGGACTGCATAAATGATCTGCCGATCCTAACAGAACGGTTTTGGGAAAGCCGGCCAAAGAGGGTGAAAGCCCCGTATGTGAAAGGAAAGGCAGCATGGCAGGATCCAGAGTACCACGAGACACGAGAAACCTTGTGGGAAGTCGGGGGGACCACCCCCCAAGGCTAAATACCACTTAGTGACCGATAGCGCAGAGTACTGTGAAGGAAAGGTGAAAAGGACCCCGGGAGGGGAGTGAAAGAGAACCTGAAACCCTGTGTCTACAAGCTGTGGGAGTGCCTTATGAGCACGACCGCGTACTTTTTGTAGAACGGTCCGGCGAGTTACGCTTACTGGCAAGGTTAAGTCCTCAAGGGACGGAGCCGTAGGGAAACCAAGTCTTAACAGGGCCAAAGTCAGTAGGAGTATACCCGAAACCGGGTGATCTACCCATGTCCAGGCTGAAGCTGCCGTAAGAGGCAGTGGAGGGCCGAACCCACATCCGTTGAAAAGGGTGGGGATGAGGTGTGGGTAGGGGAGAAATTCCAATCGAACCCGGAGATAGCTGGTTCTCCTCGAAATAGCTTTAGGGCTAGCCTCGGTATCGAGTCTTGCGGAGGTAGAGCACTGAATTTCCTAGGGGGCGTCAAAGCCTACCGAAGAATATCAAACTCCGAATGCCGCCAAGATATGACCGGGAGTCAGACTGCACGAGATAAGTTGGGCAGTCAAAAGGGAAAGAGCCCAGACCTTCAGTTAAGGTCCCAAAGTGTGCGTTAAGTGGAAAAGGATGTGGGATCTCCAAGACAACCAGGACGTTGGCTCAGAAGCAGCCATACATTCAAAGAGTGCGTAATAGCTCACTGGTCGAGAGGTCCTGCGCCGAAAATGTCCGGGGCTGAAACGCACCACCGAAACTAAGGAACCGAAAGGTTGGTAGAGGAGCATTGCATACGGAATGAAGCAGTACCGTAAGGAGCTGTGGACTGTATGGAAGAGAGAATGCCGGAATGAGTAGCGAGAACAAGGTGGGAATCCTTGTGGCCGAATATCCAAGGTTTCCAGGGTAAAGCTGATCTGCCCTGGGTGAGTCGGGGCCTAAGGCGAGGACGAGAGTCGTAGCCGATGGACAACAGGTGGAGATTCCTGTACTGCGGTATGACAGAACTGTGGGGACACGTAAGGAAAGCGGAAGCCGGGAATGGAAAGCCCGGTGCAAGCAGGGTACCAGTGCGGAAGGCAAATCCGCCGCACAATGGGAAGCTGTGAAGCGGAGCGAAATAAAGTAGCGAAGTCCGTGAGCCATGCGTCAAGAAAAGCCGCTATCGTTTGTACCGTACCCGTACCGTAAACCGACACAGGTGGATGAGGAGAGAATCCTAAGGCCGGCGGAAGAAGCATTGTCAAGGAACTCGGCAAAATGGCCCCGTAACTTAGGGATAAGGGGTGCCTGTGGAAACAGGCCGCAGAGAATAGGCTCAAGCAACTGTTTAGCAAAAACACAGGTCTATGCGAAACCGAAAGGTGAGGTATATGGGCTGACGCCTGCCCGGTGCTGGAAGGTTAAGAGGAGAGGTCAGAGCAATCGAAGCCTTGAATTTAAGCCCCAGTAAACGGCGGCCGTAACTATAACGGTCCTAAGGTAGCGAAATTCCTTGTCGGGTAAGTTCCGACCCGCACGAAAGGCGTAATGATTTGAGCGCTGTCTCGACAATGCATCCGGTGAAATTGAAGTACCAGTGAAGATGCTGGTTACCTGCGCCAGGACGGAAAGACCCCATGGAGCTTTACTCCAGTTTGGTACTGGGATCCGGTATTGCATGTACAGGATAGGTGGGAGGCAGAGAATGTGTAACGCCAGTTGCACAGGAGCCGCTGTTGGGATACCACCCTTGCAGTATTGGGTTTCTAACCAGCCGCCGTGAACCGGCGGTGGGACAATGCCAGACGGGGAGTTTGACTGGGGCGGTCGCCTCCGAAAGGGTATCGGAGGCGCCCAAAGGTTCCCTCAGGATGGACGGAAACCATCCAAAGAGTGCAAAGGCAGAAGGGAGCTTGACTGTGACACCGACGGGTGGAACAGGTACGAAAGTAGGGCTTAGTGATCCGGTGGTATTAAGTGGGAATGCCATCGCTCAACGGATAAAAGCTACCCTGGGGATAACAGGCTTATCACTCCCAAGAGTTCACATCGACGGAGTGGTTTGGCACCTCGATGTCGGCTCATCGCATCCTGGGGCTGTAGTAGGTCCCAAGGGTTGGGCTGTTCGCCCATTAAAGCGGTACGCGAGCTGGGTTCAGAACGTCGTGAGACAGTTCGGTCCCTATCCGGCGTGGGCGTAGGATATCTGAAGGGAGCTGTCCTTAGTACGAGAGGACCGGGATGGACGGACCGCTGGTGTACCGGTTGAGCAGCCAGGCTCATGGCCGGGTAGCCAAGTCCGGAAGGGATAAACGCTGAAGGCATCTAAGCGTGAAGCCCCCCCTAAGATGAGATATCCCATTCGAAAGAAGTAAGACCCCTTGAAGACGACGAGGTAGATAGGCTGGAGATGGAAGTGCAGTAATGTATGGAGTTGACCAGTACTAATCGGTCGAGGGCTTGACCAAAAAGCAGGTAAAAGATTCCAAAGGATGTCAGCATGTATGTGGTTTTGAAGGTACAAAAGCATTTGAGCAGTGGACTTGGTTCATTGCTTTTTTTGTATATAAAAATTAGTTAGTTTGTAACTGTTCAGTACCCTCACATGTTACATCTGATTAATAAGAAAGAGGAAAATATGGTAGAAGACAGAATCAAAACATTGATGTCATGTAGGTTATGCCCAAGGAAGTGTGGCGTGGACCGTATACATGGAAAAACCGGATATTGTGGGATGGATGGTCAAGTGAGAGTGGCCAGGGCTGCTTTGCATATGTGGGAAGAGCCTTGTATTTCAGGAGAGAAAGGTTCTGGAGCAGTATTTTTCACAGGTTGCGGACTGCGATGCTGTTTTTGCCAGAATCATAACATTGCTATTGGAAAAAGCGGAAAAATAATTACAGTAAATCGTTTAGCTGATATTTTCCTGGAACTGGAAGAAAAAGGTGCTGCAAATATCAATCTTGTAACAGCTGCGCAATATGTTCCGCAGGTCATAGAGGCATTGAAAAAAGCCAGGGATAAGGGATTCCATTTGCCAGTAGTATATAATTCCAGCGGATATGAAAGTGTTTCTACAATAAGAAGTCTGGAAGGGTATGTGGATGTATATTTGCCGGACTTTAAGTATGCCGAGGAAGAACTTGCAGCAGATTATTCTAATGCACCGGAATATCCAACGACAGCTAAGCTGGCACTAAAAGAGATGGTCAGACAGACAGGTGACTGCGTATTTGACAAAGATGGGTATATGATCCGGGGAACATATGGTCAGGCATCTGATATTGCCAGGGCATACCAGAAATGCCATAAAAGTTATGGAGTATTTGAACAAAACATATGGAGATCATATATTTATTAGCATTATGAATCAATATACACCCGTTTTCAAACAGGAGAAATATATAGAATTGAATCGCAAAGTGACTGTAAGAGAATATGAAAAAGTATTAAATGCTGCTTTGGAATTGGGAATAAGTAATGGATTCTTTCAGGAAGGTGATACAGCAAAAGAAAGCTTTATTCCAGATTTTAATTATGAAGGGGTATAAAAAAAGATCCTATAAATGGAAGGAGGCCGGTACTTTCGTACCGGCGCGTATGAAAAAGAAAAATATTAAATTAAGAAAGACATAATGCTTTCTACGCATACCAATATACATTAAAGATATGTCTATATAATGACGCTGATATGAATAAATTATGAATAATTAGAATTTTTTAAAACCATGAAAAAATTTTTTTATCAGATTGCCATTGTAGTCATTCTTTCTGAATCTTTTTATTTGGTGGATTTCTGTACGCAGTACAAGCGAATCAGAATTTCTTCCAGGTATCTTTTTTAAAGAGAACAAGAAGAGGGAAAATCTCAAGTCTTCCTGCTAACATATCAAAAATAAGCACACATTTGGAAAAATGGGAAAACAATCCAAAGTTCTGTGTTGGGCCAACCATTTCCAGACCTGGACCGATATTATTAAAGGTTGCAGCCACTGCAGTAAAATTCGTAGTCAGATCAAAATTATCTATACTGATCAGCAAAACAGACAATCCAAAAATTAACACATAGACGAAAAGAAAAATATTGGTGGTTCGTACCACTTCGTGAGGAATCACTTTTCCGTCCATTTTGACCTTCTTGACTGCATTGGGATGTAAACAAAGGGTTAATTCTTTACGGGCAGTTTTA
>NZ_JAYFUY010000134.1:0-7154 GCF_059933065.1 Blautia sp. HA3515
ATCTTAGAGAAGATGTGGGATGGATCAGCAGAGAATCAGTCAGTTAAAGCTACAGATATGGAGCATTATACAGATACCCCTGATGTGGTTCTGGTATGCGTAAAAGGATATTCTCTGGAAAGTACAGCTCCCTTTATCCGACGGGTGTCGGATAAGTCTACGATCGTGATCCCGATTCTGAATATTTATGGGACAGGGGTAAAGCTTCAGGAAATGCTTCCAGATCAGCTGGTAACGGATGGCTGTATTTACGTTTCTGCAAATATCCAAAGACCGGGAGTTCTGCTTCAGCATGGAAAGATCTTGCGTGTGGTGTTTGGTGTAAGGGAAAAGAACCAGTATACACCAGCGCTGGAAGTGGTTCAGAATGATTTTGTGGACTGTGGGATCCAGGGGATCCTGTCTGCGAATATCCAGAGAGATGCACTGGAAAAGTTTTCTTATGTTTCGCCGATCGGTGCGGCAGGATTGTATTATGATGCAACTGCAGCTGATTTCCAGAGAGAAGGGGAACAGCGGGAAATGTTCAAGGCAATGATCCGTGAGATTGAAGCACTGGCAAAAGCCATGGGTATTCCATTTGAGAGGGATATGGTGCAGGTCAATCTTCATATCCTTTCCGGGCTTGCACCAGAAGCAACCACTTCCATGCAGCGGGATATTATGGCTGGCAAGGCTTCAGAGATCCGTGGACTTGTATATGATGTGGTGAAAATGGGGGCGACATGGGGCGTGTCCATGCCTGCCTATACAAAAGTAGCAGATTATCTGCAGAAAAAAGGCCTGTAATAACTTAAGAAGACCGGTAAGAGCAGAAAGGCAGCAAAGAGTATATAAGCAAAAATGCACATATGCTCTTTTTTTATGTCTTTTTTGTACATTTGGGGAAATCTGTTTATTGAAAACTGGTAGCCTGTGCGATAGAATATAGAACAACAGGAGCAGAAATTGAAAAATTACAGGAATTTCCGGCTCAGAGAGGAATAAAAAAGGAGGATACACAGATCATGAAAAGAAGTGAAATCACCGAAAAAGCCGTTGATGTATTATTACGGAATCGTCATACTTGTACTATTTCTCTTTAATCTGTTTGTTTCACCTGTTCTTATGGAACGTCAGGTGAAAGAAGTGGATTATGGAACATTCATGGACATGATCGATGATGGCAAGATCGGTAAAGTAGAAATTGAAGATAATCAGATCGTATTTACGAATAAGGATGAAGATAAGATTTATAAAACAGGCGTTATGGAGGATCCTACCCTGACAGAGCGTCTTCATAAAAGTGGGGCAGAATTTACAAAAGAGATTGACACAACCATGTCTCCGCTGATGAGTACCCTGCTGACTGTGTTTCTTCCGCTTTTGATCTTTGTCCTACTTGGACAGTACATGAGCAAGAAGCTGATCGAGCAGGCAGGTGGTAAGAATGCCTTGAGCTTTGGAATGGGCAAAAGCAATGCAAAAGTATATGTGCAGTCAACAGAAGGAATCCATTTCAGTGATGTGGCGGGTGAGGATGAGGCAAAAGAAAATCTGGCTGAGATCGTAGATTACCTTCACAATCCTGAGAAATATACCCAGGTAGGTGCCGCAATGCCAAAAGGAGTTTTGCTTGTAGGCCCTCCGGGTACAGGTAAGACTATGCTGGCAAAGGCTGTGGCCGGAGAAGCGAATGTGCCGTTTTTCTCCATGTCCGGCTCTGAGTTTGTGGAAATGTTTGTAGGTATGGGAGCTTCCAAGGTACGTGACCTGTTTAAGCAGGCAAAGGAAAAGGCTCCGTGTATTGTATTTATTGATGAGATAGATGCTATCGGTAAAAAACGTGATGGTCAGGTGGGCGGAAATGATGAACGGGAACAGACTCTGAATCAGCTGCTTACCGAGATGGATGGATTTGAGGGAAATAATGGAGTGATCATCCTGGCAGCGACCAACCGTCCGGAATCTCTGGATCCTGCACTGACCCGACCCGGGCGCTTTGACAGGAGAGTGCCGGTAGAATTGCCGGATCTTCAGGGCAGGGAAGCGATCCTGAAGGTTCATGCAAGAAAGATCCATGCATCTGATGATGTAGATTTCCATACTATTGCAAGAATGGCGTCTGGTGCGTCCGGTGCTGAACTGGCCAATATTATCAATGAGGCTGCCCTTCGTGCAGTACGAAATGGCCGAACTGTAGTAGAGGAAGCGGATCTGGAGGAAAGTGTAGAGGTAGTGATCGCCGGATACCAGAAGAAGAATGCCGTGCTCTCAGATCATGAAAAGAAAGTGGTTTCCTATCATGAAATTGGTCATGCCCTTGTTGCTGCCCTTCAGACAAACTCTGCACCTGTACAGAAGATCACCATTATTCCAAGAACTTCCGGTGCCCTTGGTTATACCATGCAGGTAGAACAGGGGGATAAATATCTTCTGACAAAACAGGAGATCCTGAACAAAATTGCCACCTTTACCGGCGGCCGTGCAGCAGAAGAGGTGGTATTCGGAGAGATCACCACAGGCGCATCCAATGATATTGAACAGGCAACCAAGCTGGCAAGAGCCATGATCACCCGATACGGAATGAGTGAGGAATTTGACATGGTTGCCATGGAAACTGTAAATAACCAGTATCTGGGCGGCGATACTTCCCTTGCATGCTCTGCAGATACCCAGAAAGAGATTGACCGCAAGGTAGTAGAACTTGTAAGAAAAGAGCATGAAAAAGCGAAAAAGCTTCTGGAGGATAACCGTGGAGAAGCTGGATCAGCTTTCAAATGTTCTCTATGAAAAAGAAACCATTACAGGAGATGAGTTTATGCAGATTCTGAATGGAGAGGGAGGTGGACAGAAATGAGAAGACGTTCTGGTTTTGGATGGCTGGAATTTATTGAAGGACTTCTTTTGATCCTTTTGGGAATCTTTACCTGTGTGCGTCCTGGAAGCATTCTGGAAGGCTTTGTGATCCTGTACGGACTTCTGGCTGTGGTAACTGGTATCGGAGATATTGTTTTTTATGTCAAGATGGAACAGCATATGGGGTTTGGGCCATCAGTATCCTTGATTGCCGGACTTTTAAGCGTTATGGCAGGGTTTATGCTATTGGTACATCCGGATGCTGGAAAATGGATCATTGCGCTTTTGGTTCCTATCTGGTTTATCGCACATTGTATTTCCAGACTGTCCCATCTGAATATTGTACGCTTTGTGGCTGGTAATGCTTATTATTATTTCAGCCTGGTCATCAATACGGCAGGGCTGGTGCTGGCAGTGCTGATGATTGTAAATCCTGGATTTTCTGTTTTTTCCATCGGAGTGCCGATGGGAGTGTATCTGCTGCTACTGGGCATTGACTGCCTGATCACTGCGTTTTCAGATATTGGAGGTGGCTGGTGATTGTGTTATAATAAGGCCAGAGAAGGAGCCATCAGGGCAAAGGGGAAGCCCTTGATTTACCTAAGGGGATGGATAATGTAACAGGGAGGGAAATACAGTGGATGCAGTACAGTATGCAAATTATCTGGATATTCTGAAAAAGGAGCTGATACCGGCTATGGGCTGTACAGAGCCGATCGCAGTAGCTTATGCGACTGCAAAGGCGGCACAGGTGCTGGGAGAGTGCCCGGAATCTATTCATATCCGGTGCAGCGGAAATATTATCAAAAATGCAAAGGGTGCAGCAGTTCCTAATTCCGGTGGGATGAAAGGAATCAATGCAGCAGCAGTTCTTGGCGCGATTGGTGGAGATGCCTCGAAAGAATTGGAGGTTCTGGAAAGCGTGACAGCCAATGACAGAGAAAAGGCGGCAACACTTCTGGCAGATGGGATCTGTACATTTGCCCTGGCAGATACTACAGAAAAGATCTATATAGAAGCCCATGTGGAAAAAGGAATACATAGTGCAGAGGTAGTGATTTCCGAAACACATACTAATATTGTGCGAGTCCTAAAGGGCGGTCAGGTTCTCTATGACCAGCTGAAAAACGATGGAAAGAGCACGGAAGAAGAAAGAAGAGAGCTTTCTGTACGTGGGATATTGGAATTTGCAGACTGCGTACGTATGGAAGATATTCGTGATATTATCGGACGGCAGATCCGGTTAAATACAGCAATCTCTCAGGAAGGCTTGGAGCATCCCTATGGGGTGCAGATCGGGAAAACCCTGGAGAATGCCTGGGGAGGTACAGTGGCTGCCCGTGCATGTGCAATGGCGGCAGCAGGAAGTGATGCCAGGATGGGCGGCTGTTCCATGCCGGTTGTGATCAATTCCGGAAGACGGCAATCAGGGAATCACCGGTTTCCATGCCGGTGCTCTGTCTATGCTCAGGAATGGGATGTGCCGGAAGAGAAGCTGTCTCGTGCATTGGTGGTGAGTAATCTTACTGCTGTGCACCAGAAATATTACATAGGGGGTCTGTCTGCTTACTGTGGTGCTGTATGTTCTGCCTGCGGTGTGGGAGCAGGGATCACTTATATGTATGGCGGTGATTATAGTCAGGTTTCAGCTGCGATCATCAATACACTTGGAAATGTTGGAGGCATCATCTGTGATGGCGCAAAGCCTTCTTGTGCAGCCAAGATTGCATCCTCGGTAAATGCAGCGATCATGGCCTTTCATCTGAGCATGGAAAACAAGAGTTTTCTTCCAGGAGACGGGATTGTGGAAGAGGATGTGGAACAAACCATTAAGGCTATGGGGTACATCGGACGGGTTGGAATGCGTCAGACGGATCAGGAGATTCTGAAGGTGACTGACCGGCTGGTGGGATGCAGGATGCTCATGAAAAAGAAGATTTTAATATTGGTGTGTCTTTTAACAGTATTGCTGGCAGGGGCAGATGTGGGAACAGTGCAGGTAAATGCTGCTGTCAGGAACAGGATCACAGGTACAAAGAGAAAAGGTTATGTGTATATGGACAGGACCGGTACTGTGGTAAAGGCAGGAGAGATCCGTCAGGCTGTGGATTTTGTGTTGAAGAATTCATCAAGAAAGAATAAGACAAGGCAGCGGCTGCGACAGTGCTATGATGCACTGGTGAAATATTCATATTTCCATATGGGTACGGAAGTGCCCACTGCCAGGAATATAAAATCTTGTGCCAGGTACATGTTTACCAGGAAAAGAGGCAGCTGCTACTATTATGCAGCGGCTATGGCATATATTGCCAGAGTACTGGGATATGACAGCCGGGTGGCAGTAGGAGGCGTTACGGCAAGAGGACCCTATGCGCAGCTGTCACCACATGGATGGTGTGAGATCAGGATCGGATCCAGATGGCTGATCTGTGACTGCAGTATGCAAAGAGCGCATCAGGATCAGAATCTGTTCCTGGTGTCAGAGAGCAGATATCCGTTCCGGATGCGCAGGGATAAAACTTATGTAATGACTGTGAAAAAGGGTAGGGTTATTTGGAAGCAGCTTCTGCAGGCTTCTCGGTAGCAAAAAGCATAAGCACTGCACCGATGGAAGCGGCAGCTGTACCGAAGATCAGCATGGCAGAAACACCTGCCAGATCGATAAGCCAGCCACCCAGAAGTGCCCCAAGAACTGTTCCGATGGTGTAGGTCATGGTGAAATAGGCCTGACCCTTGATCACATCCTGTGGCTCCATAATGGAGTTTACGTAATATACAGAGGAAACAGAGATCAAAGCCCAGCCAAAGGCCTGAAAGACCTGAATGATATAATATACAGTCATATTGGGGGCAAGCAGAGAAAACAGGGTTTTCAGCGCAAAGAAAATACCGCAGCTGCGGAACCATATATCACAGCGGATCTTTTTCTGCATATAGCCGAAAAGGAACATGGTAGGAAGCTCGATTATGGCAGCAAGAGCCATAGCGATTCCCATATCAGTGTCTCACTCCTCCTTTTTCTACAATGACCTGATATGCAAAGCTGTTGATCAGCACATGGCTTACATACACCAGGATAGAACCAAGCAGTACGATGGTAAATTTTTTATATTTGCGAAAGAAATACAAAGCACCGGATCCTGGTGCTTTTTCTGCCGCCGTCAGATTCTGTTGGCGTTCTTTTGGAACTTTCCGGAAAGGGAAGATCCACAGGGAAAAGAGAAAAAGAAGCAGCCCAATGGAAATGCTTACAGGGATGGTTCTGATTCCAAATCTGTCTACCAGGATACCCAGAGTAGATGCGATCACAGCAGCAGACAGGGAACCCATACCTCTGCCAATGCCGAAATTCAGCTTTTTGCCCTGGTTCAGGCTTTCCATTCCCAATGAGTTGACCATAGGGGTAAGCAGCTGTATAAGCACAAAGCAGCTTCCGTAAAAGATTCCGGTGCACAGCAGAGAACGTGTATAGAACAACAAAAATGCTGACAAAACAAGGGCAATCAGTGAAATAAAAATGCATATCTTTTTCAAAGATGGGCTGCTGTTCTTGTCTGCATAGCTGGCAACGGTTGGCTGCAAAAGTGCAGAAACAACGCCTGCCAAAGCGATGATAATACCAATCTGGGTATTAGTGAAGCCGGTATTCAGGAGAAATACGCTGGCAAAATTGGCCAAGGTAACAAAAACGATCCAGAAGAAAAACTGGATACAGGAATACCTGGGAGTCAGATTTGATGGCTGCGTGGAAGATGAGGACATGATTGTATAACTCCTTTGTTTGTGATATGTTTATCGATATGGATCAGGGGCAAAGGTCTTTTGCTCCTCCACATCATCACAATTATAACATTCATAATAAAAATAGCAATTATATACTGAAAAAATAAGGGGAAAAGTAACATGAAGCGGGTAGATTTTGAAAACGGAACCATTACAAAAAACATCCTGGGTACAGCCATCCCCATGCTGGCAGCCCAGATCCTCAGTCTTCTTTATAACATCGTGGACAGGATCTATATTGCCAGGATCCCGGAAACAGGGACAAAAGCATTGGGAGCAGTAGGAATTTGCTTTCCGGTGATCGTGATCATTATGGCATTTTGCAATCTTTTTGGCAGCGGCGGTGCACCTCTTTTTGCTATCAGCCGTGGGAAAGGGGATAACCGGGAAGCCAGGCTGATCATGGATGCATCCTTTACCATGCTGTGCGGCAGTGCACTGGTTTTGATGACCATCGGTCTTTTGGCGACAAAGCCGCTTCTGTTTTTGTTTGGAGCTTCCCAGGAAGCAATTGGATATGCCCTTCCCTATAT
>NZ_JAYFUY010000135.1:0-10716 GCF_059933065.1 Blautia sp. HA3515
CTTTCAAGATGATGATATCTGTCATTCTGTTTCAACGACTCGATTACTTTACCATAAGTTCAGTCATTTGTCAACAGTAATTTTATATTTTCTGAAAACTTACTATTTTTTCAGTTGTTCAGAAACATTTCTTTGCGACAGCTTGTTTACTTTACCACACCCAAAAGCATTCGTCAAGCACTTTTTTAATAAAATTCAAATTATTTTTTTATTCAAATGTTTTTTAACTCTTTTTCCCACAATGCTTAAGAATACAGCAGACAAATCCACTTCAAGCTCCCAAAATTTCTTATTCTTTGAGAAACTCAGGGAGCTTGAACTGCTGGATGCATTCAAAAGATCTTTTCATCACTTTCAGGTATTTTCCCTACTGCTGATTATCTTATTTATGATCTTGTCTGCCAATCCATTTTTTTTATCCAACTATTTAATTTGCCTGATAACTTCTATGAGAACTTCTATGATTACTTCTCTGATGCCTTTTCAGCTTCCTGAAGGCTTGCCATCAGCAATTCATAAAAATCATCCTCACCTTCAAGCTTTGGAGAATTCTCCCCACCGCCATTTGTACTGCGGCGCATCTCTGCATAAAAATCTTCTCCAGCAGAAATAAGATCCATCTCATAGAGCTCATAGCCAAGACTTCTGCACAAACGGCAAAATACAGTCAATGGATCCTTCTCACTGCGTGTAGCAAGAAGATGTTTTCTCAGTTCTCTGTCACATAGTGCATCTTTCTGCAGTCGATCCAATATATCCAATGTTGTCATACTTAATCCTCCCTTACACGCATTTTCAATTCCCTTGCTTTTTATAACTCAGTCAATTCTTCCTGCTCAACCTGACGGATGCCTTCTTTTTGCAGTACTTCAATTGCTTTTGCAACATCTTCTACCCGAAGGATCATGCAGGCAGTTCCCTTTTTCGGAGTGGTAAATGCATACATATATTCAATATTCACTCCAGAATCGCCTAAAGTCTTAATCACATGAGAAAGTCCACCTGGTTCATCTGGAATCACAGCTGCAACTACCTTGGTCATGGAAAATACATATCCTGCATCTTTTAAAACCGTAGATGCATTGTATACATCATCTACAATAACGCGGGCAATTCCGAAATCTGCTGCCTCTGCCAGAGACAATGCACGCATATCAATTTTATTATCAGATAAAACATCTGTAAACTCAGCCAACTTTCCCGGCTTATTTTCAAGAAAAACCGAAATCTGCTTTACTGTCATAAATCTTCTGCTCCTTTCACTTTTTAATGAGTATCAAGCGGATATTCCAGGTCCGCTTCGCTACTTGCTCATAACTGTTCAATACCCACAATTAATCTGCTTCTCGCCAATTGCAGATATAATAAACATCTCACAACTGTCAAAATGCTACAGCTTACTGCTGATACAGATTACGTTTATCAATCACACGCACTGCTTTTCCTTCGCTTCTGGTAATGGTTTTAGGATTTACAAGCTTCACTTTCGCATAAATACCCAACATAGCCTTTAACGCATCTACCAGTTCTTTTTCCTTTGCAGCTACAGCACTCAAACTGTCAGAGAACATTTCCGCAGTCATCTCAACCTGTATTTCAATTGTATCGCTATGATTTACCCTGTCAACAATGATCTGATAGTTTGCCGGGTATCCTTTGTTCATAAGTACAGTCTCTATCTGGGACGGGAATACATTCACGCCCTTTACGATCAGCATATCATCACTTCTGCCCAATGGTTTTGTCATTTTAACATGAGTTCTTCCACAGGAACACTTTTCTCTGCTAAGGATACAAATATCCCTTGTACGGTATCTCATCAAAGGGAAGGCTTCTTTTGTAATACAGGTAAAGACAAGTTCCCCTTTCTCTCCATCAGGAAGTACCTCTCCTGTTTTGGGATTGATGATCTCAGGAATAAAATGATCCTCATTTACATGCATCCCGGACTGTGCCGAACATTCAAACGCAACTCCAGGCCCTGAAATCTCAGTCAGTCCATATATATCGTATGCTTTGATTCCAAGCTTATCCTCAATATCCCGGCGCATCTCCTCTGTCCAGGCTTCTGCTCCAAAAATACCAGCCTTCAGCTTGATCTGATCCCGTACTCCCCGCTCATGAATACTCTCTGCTAAATAAGCAGCATAAGAAGGAGTACAACACAGAATCGTGGACCCCAGGTCTGTCATAAACTGAATCTGCCGGTCTGTATTCCCGGAAGACATAGGCAATGTAAGGCAGCCAACTTTATGCGAACCTCCATTAAGACCAGCACCGCCTGTAAAGAGTCCATAACCATAGCTTACATGGCAAACATCTTCCTTTGTACCGCCAACTGCAACAATAGCCCTTGCACAGCAGTCTTCCCAAAGATCAATATCATGCTGTGTATAAAAAGCAACTACCCGTCTGCCGGTTGTTCCGCTGGTTGACTGGATCCTGACACAGTCTGATAGTGGTCTTGCCAGCAAACCATAAGGATAAACCTCCCGCAGATCGTCCTTTGTAACAAAAGGAAGCTTATGAAGATCATCTACTGATCGGATATCTCCTGGCTCTACTCCCTGTTCTTCCATTTTCTTTCTGTACATAGGAACGTGTTCCCACACATTCTGTACCTGCTTCACAAGTCGTTTGCTTTGTAATTCCCGGATCTGATCCCGGGAAGCGCACTCAATCTCTGGTTGATAATATCTTTCCATTATCTGATATGTTCCTTTCGCTTGATCTTTCTTGTTTCCTTTTTACTGTTTTATTTTACTAATACAGATGAGTCTTCAGCATATTCACCAAATTCTCTTTCAGTATTATTAAATTCATAGTAATACTATATCACATCACAGTTTCAACGTAAACAAAAAAGTCCGGAAACATTCCAGACTTTTTATCCCCTATGATATTTTAGTTTTCATTACATTTTTAAAGATATTTCTTCAGTCGTTCTATATTTTTTTCTTCAAAATCCTTCAGATCCTCCATTAGTTTCCGGATTTCCTTATCTGTATCATCCTCATACTGATGCAATTTCTGCAAAGCTTCAGTAATGCCCATGCTGCTTCCCTGTATCATCATTTTTGCGATATGGGAAGCCGACTGATCCGTTAGGGTCTGCATATTGATCATCAGATACGTTCTCATTTTTTCAAAGGAATTCAGCCCTTTTTCATCATATCCATTCTCATGAAGCTTTTCTCTTGCCTTTTCATGAAATTTCATATAATCCTTCTGCTGGTCCTTTAGTACCTCCCGAAGTGTTTCATCTTCTGTCAGATCCAGAATCCTTTCTATGGATTCTATGCCCATCTGAGAATTCTGGTATACATAATTCAGTAATTCTGCATTTCCATTCATTTTTCTTTCTCCTCTATTCTTTTGTGATAGTATCCCCGTATTCAGAGGCTTTATGCACTTCATTCATATATCATAATTCTTTCACGTATCATTTTTTCACATATCATATTTTCACATACCATATTTCTTTCACACATCAAAAGCATGATCCCCGGAATAAGTCTTTTCCAAAAACCATGCTTCTGAATCTTACCTCTTTATTCGTACTTGACGATTTCTTTTCTCAGTCTTTTCATAATACGTTTTTCCAGCCTGGAAATGTAGGACTGGGAAATCCCCAAAAGGTCTGCCACTTCTTTCTGTGTTTTCTCCCGTCCATCCGTCTTTCCAATTCCAAAACGCAATTTGATAATCGTCTGCTCCCTTGGGGAAAGTTTTGCAATAGCTTTCCCCAGCAATGTGATCTCCACCTCATCCTCCAGACGTCTGGATATCACATCTTCATCTGTTCCCAAAATATCTGACAGCAGCAGCTCATTTCCGTCCCAGTCTACGTTCAAAGGCTCATCAATGGAAACCTCCATTCTGGTTTTACTGTTCCTGCGAAGGTACATCAGAATTTCATTTTCTATGCACCTGGATGCATATGTTGCAAGTTTGATCTTTTTCACAGGATTAAAGGTATTGATTGCCTTGATCAGCCCTATGGTTCCTATAGAGATCAGATCCTCTACCCCCACTCCTGTATTATCAAACTTCTTCGCAATATAAACAACCAGCCTGAGATTATGCTCAATAAGAAGCGCCTTAGCTTCTTTTTCCCGTTCTGTTCCCAAACACTCCAGCACATCATTTTCCTGCTCCGGCGTAAGGGGTGGAGGCAATATATCATTGCCTCCAATATAATAAATTTCCCTGGGTCTTGTGAATACGAACCTGGAAAAAAGCTGAAACGGATAATAACTTACATTTGCTGCTCTGTTCATAGATATTCCCCTCCTGTTACAACAATTTAGCATTCAAAAGCACCTGGTACTCTTTTCCCAAAGCAGAGGGTTCCTCTGGCAATACCAACACCGGGCTTTCAATATGAACCACTTCTTTGGGAGTGTGAATGATCAGGTCTTCCAGTGTCACTGCCAGAAGCATCCTTTCTCCTCCTACACTCCTGCAGATCAGGAAATGAGGATGCAGCCCTGCAAGTTCCGTACTTTCAATCTCCCCTGGGTTCTCTTTTAAATGTGTTACTTTTTCTGCCAGCGATCCAGGCAATAAATCTGCCAGAAATTCCGGTGTTACAACAGAAACCGGTTTTCCGCTGATTGGATCTGTCAGCAGATTCCCTGTGTCATATAATCCATAAGATGACTGTACTTTTCCCTGATAAGACAGGGCAACCGGATAAAGATTCCTCTTTTTCATATCCACAACCTGGGAAATGTAAGCCAGGAACATAAAGCAAAAATAAGTGACCGCCGAAAAAAGAAGAAAGATCAAAAATCCTATCTTTCTTCCCCGCATAAGCATATCCCACAATCCTCCAGCAAGAAATGCAGCAAGATACAGAGACAAAATCGCTTTTGCCAGGAGCCCTTTCCGCTTTAAACCATATGCCAAAAAGGTCATGCAACAGGCACATCCACCATGAAGCAAAATACTTACAGTCAGAATCCCCTCCATATGTACATAAAGAATCAGACAGGAAAACAGGGCACCAATCGCTGCCCCGGCAAAGGTTCGCTTCTGGCTTTTGCAGCAGGACAGATATGTACCGACTGCCTGCAGAAGAATATAGTCCATTAAGAGATTTGTTACAAAGACTACATCTATGTATATCTTCATACATAAAAACCCCCTATGACCTGTCAATCCTTCACTTTGGTGAGCGAATTCATTATAAGGTGATAGGGGGTGCGGATTTTGTCAAAACAAACACCAGGATCTTTAGAATTTCTCGTGATATTTCGATATGTTTTGACTTTTTATCCTTCTATTTTTTATCCTTCTTTTTTTATCCTTCTTTTTTCTGTCAGTTCTGATCACTGGGTTTCTTGCTGCCTGTTTTCCCGATGAAGTGCCTCCATCATTACACGAAGCTCCTGGATAGGGAACTGCCCGGGTGCTGATGCAGCTCCTACTGTAGCAAAAGTAAGGCAGGAACCAAAATTTTCTCCTGCGATCCTGCTGATGGATCCTATACTTCCCATAGACATGGAAATCAATGGTTTACTGGTATATGTGCACATTTCCTTTGTTGCCTGCATAATTGCAGCAACATCCTCAAAGTTCTTTGGCATCACAGCAATTTTCAAGATATCGGCACCGGTTTCATCCATTCTTTTAAATCTTTGAACCAACGCTTCTTTTTCTTCCGTTTTTTCAAAATCATGACTGGACGCAATTACCCTGCAGCCTTCTTTTTGAAGCTGTAAGATCAGGGACTTCTTCTCCTCCTCTTCTCCAAATACTTCTACATCCACAAAATCAGCTTTTTTTGTTCTGGCCGCTGCCAGATTGATCCTTATATATTCCTCTGTGGATAACTCTGCGCTTCCGCCCTCTTTTTTTGTACGAATAGTAAATATCAACGGAATTTGATCCAAAATCCGGATCAGTTTTTCCAATGTGTCCCTTAAATCATCCTCATTACAAAGGTCGCAGTAATAATCCGCTCTCCACTCCACCAGCTCTGCTCCTGCTGTCTTTGCATTCACAGCCTGTGTACATATTTCCTCTGATTTATTTCCTGTAAGAGGAACACAGATCTTGGGCATTCCCTCTCCCAGTATAAGATTTTTTACCTGAATGGGTTTTGTCATTTCTTGACATCTCCTTTTCACTGAAATAAAATAAAAACAACACAACGATCACAAAGATCTGTAAAACGGAGGTATATTATGATTCCAATCACCGGCCACACAAAACTTACCGCTCTTCTTGGAAGCCCGGTTGCACACAGTATTTCACCATCCATGCACAATGAAGCCTTTCGTCTGTTAGGACTCGATTACGTATATCTTTGCTTTGATGTTGGAGAAGAAGGTCTTCCTGCTGCTGTACATGGACTGAAAACCTGTGGTATCCGCGGTTTTAATCTGACAATGCCAAACAAAAACAAAGCAGTAGAGCTTATGGATGAATTATCTCCTGCCGCTACTTTGATCGGTGCCATTAATACAGTTGTAAATGATAACGGCCGACTGATCGGTTATAATACAGATGGTATGGGATATATGCGTGCTGTACAGGACGCCGGCTATGACCTTATCGGTAAGACGCTTACCATAATGGGGGCTGGTGGAGCTGCCACTGCTATTTGTGCACAGGCAGCACTGGACGGAGTAAAGGATATACACATTTTCGCTAGGAAAACCAGCCGTTTCTGGGATCGCACTCGCAGACTTGTGGATAACATCAACCATACTCTGCCATGCAATGCTTATCTTCACGAAAATCAGGATCAGCAGGCTCTGAAAAATGCCATTTCACAAAGCTACCTGCTTTTAAATGCCACATCCCTTGGTATGGCTCCAAATACAGAGAATACTATCATAACAGATACCTCCATATATCATAAGGATCTGATCGTTTCTGATGTGATCTATAATCCCAGAGAAACCCGTTTTTTACGGGAAGCAAGACTTGCAGGCTGTCCTGCATTTAACGGTATGTATATGCTTCTGTATCAGGGTGCAGAAGCCTTCCGTCTATGGACCGGGCAGGATATGCCAGTTGAAAAGATCAAAGCGGCTTTCTTCTCAGAATAAAGCTGATAAAGTTCAGAATAAACCTCCATTTTACAAAAGGACTGTATCGCAGGTTTTTCCCGGATTGCAGTCCTTTCATAATTTCTTTTACTGTTTTATTTCTTTTACTGTTTTATTTCTTTTCTTCCTGTACTTCAACCTTACGGTTTGCTCGTGTTTTGATTTCCTCTTTAATATCAGAAACAAAAGCGTTCAGATCTTTGGCTCCTTCATCACCAAGGAAGCGGCTTCTTACAGAAACCTTGCCTTCTTCCTCTTCCTTTGCACCTACAACAAGCATGTATGGGATCTTCTGAAGTCTTGCCTCACGGATCTTGTAACCGATCTTCTCTGCACGGGTATCGATCTCTGCACGGATACCATTTTCCTTCAGTTCATCAAGGACTTTTCCTGCATAATCCATATATTTGTCAGAAATAGGAAGTACCTTTACCTGTACCGGTGAAAGCCATGTAGGGAATGCACCAGCAAAATGCTCGATCAGGATACCGATGAAACGCTCAATAGAACCAAATGCAACACGATGGATCATGATCGGACGATGCTTCTCTCCATCTGCTCCGATATATTCGCAGTTAAATCTCATTGGCAGCTGGAAGTCAAGCTGGATCGTACCGCACTGCCATGTTCTTCCAATAGAATCTTCCAGATGGAAGTCAATCTTAGGACCATAGAATGCTCCGTCTCCTTCATTTACAGAATAGGACAGACCCAAGTCATCCAAAGCGCCCTGAAGCGCTGTAGTCGCCATATCCCAATCTTCGTCGCTTCCCATGGAATTCTCAGGCCGTGTGGAAAGCTCTACATGATATTTAAATCCAAACAGCTGGTATACTTCATCAATCAGCTTTGCAACGCCTTTGATCTCGTCACGGATCTGCTCAGGCATCATAAAGATATGGGCATCATCCTGTGTAAAGCAACGTACACGCATCAGGCCATGAAGCTGACCGGATTTCTCATGACGATGTACAAGACCAAGCTCACCCATACGCAGCGGCAGATCACGGTAAGAACGTGGTTCTGACTGATATACAAGGATGCCGCCAGGACAGTTCATTGGTTTAATGGCGTAATCCTGCTCATCGATCACTGTTGTATACATATTCTCTTTATAATGATCCCAGTGTCCGGATGTTTCCCACAGATGACGGTTCAGGATGATAGGTGTGGAAATCTCCACATATCCTGCTTTCTGATGGATCTCTCTCCAGTAATCCAGAAGTGTATTCTTCAAAACCATACCCTTTGGAAGGAAGAATGGGAAACCTGGGCCTTCATCACTCATCATAAACAGGCCAAGCTCTTTGCCAAGCTTTCTGTGGTCACGTTTCTTTGCTTCTTCCATACGGTTCAGGTATTCTTCCAGCTCTGCTTTCTTGGTATAAGCAGTACCATAGATCCTGGTAAGCATCTTATTCTTCTCGCTGCCTCTCCAGTATGCACCTGCAAGACTGGTAAGCTTAAATGCTTTGACAGGCTTTGTGCTCATCAGGTGAGGACCTGCGCACAAATCTACAAACTCACCCTGCTGATAAAAACTGATCTCTGCGCCTTCCGGCAGATCCTGGATCAATTCTACCTTGTACGGCTCATTTTTTTCCTCAAAATAAGCAATTGCCTCTTCTCTTGGCTTTGTAAAGCGAGTGATGGGCAGTGCTTCTTTTACAACCTTTTTCATCTCTGCTTCGATCTTTGCAAGATCATCTGCCTGGATCGGTGTCTCACTGTCAATATCGTAATAAAATCCCTCTGCAATAGAAGGTCCGATAGCCAGCTTCACATCCGGATACAGTCTTTTCAGTGCCTGAGCCAGGATATGGGATGCTGTATGGCGAAATGCAGCTTTTCCGCCTTCATCCTCAAATGTAAGAATGCTAAGCTCACAGTCTTTATCAATAACTGTTCTAAGATCTACAACCTCTCCGTCCAGTTCTCCTGCACAGGCAACTCTGGCAAGTCCTTCACTGATGTCGGAAGCAATCTCAATAACAGACTTTGGTTCGGAATATTCTTTTTTGGATCCATCTTTTAATGTGACAACCATGTTCTTTCTCCTTTTTACTTAATTAATGTAAGGGTTCCTAACGGATGCGTCTCTCTTTTATATGAGATTATACAAAAAAATCCCTTACAATGCATATACACTGTAAGGGACGAATAAACATTCGCGGTTCCACCCTGCTTGCCAGATCATACTATCTGCTGATATTATCGTATAAAATGGCCACTTATTTGATGATAACGGAATCACCGGACTGTATTAAAGTCACTCGGAGGTGGTCTTCAACTACTTTACGATAAGACAATCACACCTATATGTCTCTCTCTGAATCGTTCTGCAGCCTACTCTTCTCTTCATCGTTTTTCCTTATTACGCACTCATTATATATGTGGAAATTCTGTTTGTCAATGGGCTGACTCAGATATTCCCGGATATTTTTTCTTTTATCAGGGCCGCTGTCTCCCGTATCACATAATGTACCTGCATGATCAGATCCGACTTTGCTCCGATGCCGCATAAATCCTGATATCCTAGCTTCCTTGCAAGACACAGGGCACGATAAATATGAAAATTGTTGGACAAGATCCCACATTTCCCATGACTGCATCCAGTCAGCTGATCTGAAAAAATAAGATTCTCCTTGGTACTTACAGACCGTTCCTCAAGGATCATCTGCCCTTTTCCTATCCCATGTACAAGCAGATACTCTGCCATACACTTTGCTTCTGTGATATCTTCACCAGGTCCCTGCCCACCGGACAAGATCAGGACTGTATCCGGATTCTCCCTGGCATAAGCCCTGGCTGCCTCCAGACGCATCCTCAGCGCCTTTGATGGCTTCTTCCCTCTCACCTGTGCGCCAAGAACAACTACATACTCAAGTCCCGGTTTACCTTTTGCCTGCATCCCGTGTATCACACAGATCAACAGAAATGTAAATAAGCAAATACCTGCTGCCAGCAGCACATAACCTGCCATACTGATCCAGCCCGGAAGCTGCAGATCATATCGCTCCATGTGTCGTCTGGCCAGACACCATCCCCATAAAAGAACAGTTCCTGCAGGCCAGATCCATGCAAAATCTGCAGTAATACCTGCATGGATAATAATCACTATATAATAGGTCAGGCAAAGAATACCTGCCGAAAAAATGAATACGTTCATCTAAAAAACCGTTTTATTTATTTCTGCCACAGCAATATTTATATTTTTTGCCGCTGCCGCAAGGACATGGATCATTACGGCCTACTTTATGAGGCTTGATCACAGTTCCTGACTTCTTCTGCTCCAAATAAAGCTCTTTTCTCTTCTCAGGAGTAAAGATCTTATCCCACTGAGGCAGCTCATACAGCCAGTCTGCTTTTGCATCTACCATGTTCTTATACAGAAGTTCTTTGTCAAAGCACAGGCTTACAGTTGTATTCTCATCCATAGTCTCAATAGGATTCTTAATCTTCAGACTGTCATTGATACCATCCAGGAAACCTACCATGGTAAGTACTTCCTGTCCATATTTCTCAGCAAGCTCTTTTACTGTACCGGTAACAACCTCATCCGGATTCTCTAAAAGCTGCTCATAAATACCTTTTTCAATGTTAAAATAGTTTGCCCAGAATCTCTGGAGTTTATTGCGGTCTGCCTGCTGATCAT
>NZ_JAYFUY010000136.1:0-5949 GCF_059933065.1 Blautia sp. HA3515
GCATGATTATACTCGGATAACCGAACAATAGCAAGACATGAATTGTGAGTTAGGGCAAACGATGCTAAATGTATCACAATTTTATAGCACTGATTGTCAATGTAGTTATCAGGAAACTTACCACATTGGCCCCAAAGAATAGCAGTCTAATCGAAATGACTCTACTTGGAAAAAACAGCTTAGAAGAGAGAGACATCAGATTTTTGTATCAAGTCAGCTTCCACATACGAGGATTGCTGCACAAATCTATAATGAAGTTGCTTCTCTCTCCTAACCGAAACATCAAATTACTGTAAAAAATGAAGCCGGAAAATCTGCCAAACAGAGCGTTATGAAACTGGAACACCGCGGGAAATATCTCTCAGAAATCATCAACTATGCCGAGTAGTATAAAAATAACTGATCCTACTATATTGCCACAAAACGTCAAAGAAACCAGACGCATATTTCCGCTGACACGGAAGTCAGATTATTATATATAACAAAGTCAGCACACAAACAACCGATAAAAATTTCATTTTATAATGAAATAGGCAGCTAATCTTCTTAGCTGCCTACCCGCCAATGGAATATTTGGATTCAGGCATTACCCATGCCTTCCTACGGTCATTCTTATTATATTCTCAAACAAATTTACTATTCCTATAAAAACAGTATTTTATCATATAATTCTTTCCAATTTGCTGGTAACACATTCATCTTATATATATCAATTTTTGTTTTTGAAATAAGTTTTCCCAGTTCCCTTGCCAACATATCAGCATCTTTTTGTGGTAACATTTTTTCTTCACTGCATATAATCGTGAATAAAGATTTGTATTATCCGGAAGCACATCTGCACTATCCCTATTATCTGGAATTACCACAGAGGAAGTCATACCAACCACCATAGAATGATGGGCACAATAATTTCTTAAATTTCTAACGGCATCTAACCATGTGTCCATCTGCTTTGTTACTTCTTTTTTATAGTTATTTTGTGAATACGTGTAATTTAATACCTCTTGTCCCATACTCCTCATGTTCCATCAGAAACCATTTCTTTTCATTCATCAGGATATAATCCTGTGCAAGCCATGTCCCTTTCTTTCCTTCGATTTCATAGCCAGTCGTATCAATGGAAAGTCTGGTATCGGAGGAACTTTATAGATTGCGAGGAATTTCCGGAATGATGATAAAACCATCTTTATTGACATAGTAAGCTGTGGTTTTTCCATCATCGGTAATGACGATCACATCACTGCAACCGATGGAATGACCTTTGAAGTTTTTCGGTCGCTGCTTCTGCAAGCGTGTTTTAATGTCAGCCGGAGTTTCCCGGCTGGATTCTTCCAATGTACACCTGCTGATAGTTTTCTACTTGGACTGTTTTTCCTTCGCTTTTCAGTTTCTCGTAAGAACGGAAACGGACATCCCGGTACTCTGGGGTATCTTTTACCTGATATACTGCACACTGACTTGTACTCATTCTTCGTCCTCCTCTCCCAGTTCCATTTTATATTCTTCCAGATCCATAAGAAAAGCTTCATAACCTTCATCACTCATACAGAACAGTTTTCTTATGGTATTGCAGACAAGCCCGATCATATCTGCATCGCCTTTCAGAAAAGGAATGATATGGTCGATTGCCTCCATCGTGTCATTTCTGTTTCCTTTATCAAACATTGCGGTTACTAAACATTCATCCGCATCAAAGTTCATTGCCAGATCCATCATAATTCCACCTCTCCCTTCTTATGTGTCTTGGATTTTTCCGTTGTCTTATTCTGCTCCTGTGCTTTTGCCCTTGCCTGAAAATCTTTTAAAGACTGCAGCACAGACTTCTTCACTTCACCTTTTGCTCTGCTTGCAGGTTCCTCCTTTTGTGGCTGGCTCTGACTTACAGATGCCGGTTCCTGCTCTGCCCTTCTGTCTGCCGCAACCGCAGAAGGTTTCTGTTCACTTCCTATTGCTGTTTCTGCCTCATGTTCCGTTTCCTCCACCCTTCCATGCTTTTCATCCAGATACTTTTCCATGTCTGCTGATTGCTTTCTGCACCAGAGGGCTTTCTTTATAGTGAGGAATCATATCTATCAGATCACGCCGTATCCGGTCTGCACTCATCAACTCATATTCCCCGGAATAATCTTCATCACCATCTTGCAGATCAAATCCGATTCCTTTAATCCCATGCAGTCTCTCTGCTGGGATACTCTCATATATTTTAATGGCTTCTTCTAAAGTGAGGTTATTATGGTACTCTCCCATGACCGGAAACTCCATGCACTCTGCGACATAAAAACTGATCGTAGCTTCTGGCTGTTCCTGTTCTGGCTGTTTGTCAAAGATAGAAAGTCGCTCTGTATCTTCCAGACGGGAAAGTAAAGAACGGGCAGTTATCACATCGCTGTCTATATCGGATTCCTCGGATACCTCAAGCAGCCAGTCCTTGATAGCTTCTGTTTTCTTATTCAAAATATCCTCCGTGAGTTTTTCCACCTGTTCTTCTCTATTTTCAATCGTATCGTTATACTCATAGGTATCAACGTCATAACTAAAATTATCCAGATCCGCAGCGAGCTTTTTAATCTCCTGCTGGTCAAGATATTTTTCAGATTCTTTTATATACTCTGCCAGAGTGATTCGCTCCTCTGCTATCGGGTTAATGTCCACCTGGATTCCTGCCATCGCTATACCAGATTCATTTAAGGCATTGAAAAAGCTATCTTCTCGAATATCACCTTTATAGGAAAGAGCTATATCAAGGTCAGAATCTTCCCGGTAAAGGTCTTGTCTGCTTCTGGAACCATACACTCTTGCAGCAAGCAGCTCTACCTCCTGTTCCATTCCCATATCTTCTAATACTGCCTGTGCATGATACAGAACCCCTCTTTCTACTTCTGCCCTGCTCAGGCTATTTAATGCCAGTTCATTTCTTCCAATCTCAGAAGTCACACGAAGTTCCCCCTCCTGCAATAAATCTTTAGAATGCTGGATCGTCATTTTCTCAAATTCTTTATAATCCACTTTGACACATTCCATGTCATCCATTCTCTCACTTTTAAGAATTTCATAAGCGGCTTCCTGGATAAATGCGTCGGGATTATCATAATCACCACTCTGGATTTCATGCAGGTCAAAGTCATAAAAAATAAAAGAATATCCTTCTTCTGTTGCCTGTATGGTCAGATACCCTTTACTCCTGGTAAACTGCATTGCGATTCCCTCATAGGTTTGCAGTGCTTCTTCTCTGCGAAATCCTTCAAAAATACTTGCCGGGCAGTTCTTTTCTAATTGTATCCGCTGCATCTGTTCTTCCTGAACTTCTTCCACATCTGCCATCAGTTCTTCATAATCCACTACTTTTGCATCTTCCAGTGAGTACCCTTTATCTTCTAAAATATCACTGGCAGCTTCATCCACATAGATTGTCGGATTGTCATAGATTCCTCCATCATCCTCCTGATAATCTTCATTGTAAAATGTATAGTCATAGCCATCTTCTGCGGTCTGGATTGTAAAGTATTGTTTTCCAATCTGATATGCAATCTGTACCTCATTCCAGTCCAGCATGTTTTCCATTTTATTTACCGCTTCATATATTTCTGGATTCAGCCACCCTCCGATCTGTTCATACGCATGGGTCAGCCGATCTATCCCGTTTTCACATCGGATAAAATCCATGCTTTCCTGCATCGTTTCCGTATTCTGGATACCAAGCACTTTTTTCTGATGATTTGGCAGACGTAAATATTCCTGCATCGCTTCATCCAGTGATTCATACCGATTTACTTTTACTACACCCTCTGCATTTACATCTTCCATCACATAAAAATTATCAATGTAATGAATCTCTGGCATTTTTAACTTTATGCCTTCCGGCAGCTGCACCTCACTGACTGCCTGAAAATTAAACCGGACATCTGTTCCCGATTCATTTTTTCCTGCCATCGTTTCTTCCCATATGTCTTTCTGTACTGCCTGTATTTCTTCGATTGTAAGTGCCTGTCCACTCCGCAGGGTTACAACAGAATCTTTCGGGAATTCCGTCAAATCATAAAGTGTTGTTCCATTTTCCTGCAGATATTCTGATACAGCTTCTAACGCTCCTTCATCAAATCCATTCCATAGGTCATCCGCTACAAGCTGTCCATTTTCTGCTACGATAATGCCAGCCACATCGGAGTCAAATTCATCATGTTCCATTAAGAAAAACTTTTCCCCAGCATATTCCTTTTTATCAACCGTATGCCATGTCCCGTTATGTCCTTCTGCTTCATATCCTCTTGTCTCTGCTGTGATCGTCACTTCGTTTTCTCCTATCGCCTGTTCTATCCTCTGCATCCGGATCTCAGCTCTTGCCATGTCGATAAACCCATCTAAAACTGCCGGGTGGCTTTCAATCACATAATCCAGGTTCAGATTTCTGCCCCGGCTGATATTTTCCGGGATTTCGATATGCTCCGCCCAGTCTTTGTTCTGTCTGGAAAATCTTCCATCATGAGAAAGTTCACGGATGGTGTTTGCCATAACAAAATTCATACGTTCTTCCCCAAAGCGTTCCACGACTTCTTTTGCCGCACCCTGCTTTAAGTGCAGTCCGTCAAAATTCTCCCGGATAACATCCTCGATTGCTTTCTTGCAGTCCAGGTTTAACTTTCTGGAATCCAGATAGGCATCTACATCCCGTTCTCCCATTGCCTGTTCCAATGTTTCTTTATAAACTGGCGGATATGCCCTGACGGAATTATGTTCCAGCATGTTCATTCTCTGCTGGACAAACTCCGGAAGTTTCTGAAATCCAAAAGAATCTACATAATAGGCTGTGATCTCTGCACCCCTGTTTATCACGATCACATCACTTACCGATAAGGAATGACCACGGAAATCTTCCGGTCGATCAATGTTAAATCGTTCAAATATATTGTCTAACGTGATTGTTGGCATCCACGGTGCTGCATAAACCATCCGGTAATCCTTTCCATCAATGGTATAGCCCAGGTTCTTTGCAGATTCCATTCCCATAAACTGATAGGTATGCTCATCTCCACTATCCATCTGATAAATGGCAAACCTTCTGCTTTCTCCATGCAGAAGAAGTGTCTCATCAATCTTTTCTGCACTCTGCCGTTCCAGTGCTTCCTGTTTTGTGGCAGAGACTTCTCTTTCTTTCTGGACTTCCCATTCTGTTTCTGTGATTCCAAAGATACCGTCATATCCAAAAATCTCATTTTCCGTCTCCACAAGCACCTGTTCTACCCGTTGTGGATTCTCTAGATTTCCATATAAGATGTAAATTTCTGCCCCTCCACGGTATAATTCATATGCCCGGTCTTTCGTAAGCGGTAGCATATGGTCTAACTGGATTCCTGCCTCGTGCATTTCCGTAAAACCGATCATGCCATCTGGGAAATTGTCAATCTGTGCCTGTGTTTCATTCATAAGGTTTCTCGTATATTCACTTTCCGTTCTGCGGATTGCGGTCATCATACGGTTCACCAGTCCAAGTACTTCGTCTTTGTCATCCATCTTATATGCAAAATTCACAATAAGATTTCTCTGGGAATCTGTGAAGTTTCCCGTATTGGCAGCTTCTGCCGTTTCAATCAGACGGTGAGCATACTGCATGGCTGTTTCTTCTGCAATCTCTGGTTCCTTGGCTGGGAAGTTTGCCCTTGCTGCCTGAATCACTTCATACACCAGCTTTGAACCAGCTTCATCGTAAGATTCTCTCATATCCCATACCAGGTCATTCAGTCTTTCCACCTGTCCGGGGAAAGTTTCCGCATATTCATTTACAAATGCCTTTTCTTCTTCTGAAAAAATATTTCTTGGAAACTCTGCTTTTTGCACGATCATCTCTGCCTGCTCTTTCGGAGAAAGATCAGAAAAAGAAATAACTCCTGTGTCAGCATCATACTCCACATCATAAAAATCAATCGGATAGTTCTCTCCGTGCCCACTGCTGTC
>NZ_JAYFUY010000137.1:0-9608 GCF_059933065.1 Blautia sp. HA3515
ATTCAACTCTTTAAGAAAGAAAGCAGTTGAGCAGTCTGCACCGCAGAAACGTGGCGTTTGTACAGCTGTTAAGACAGCTACTCCTAAGAAGCCTAACTCAGCTCTTAGAAAGATCGCCAGAGTTCGTCTTTCCAACGGTATCGAAGTAACAAGCTATATTCCAGGAGAGGGACATAACCTTCAGGAGCATAGTGTTGTACTGATCCGTGGTGGAAGGGTTAAGGACTTACCTGGTACCAGATACCACATCATCAGAGGTACACTGGATACAGCAGGTGTCGCTAACAGAAAACAGGCTCGTTCCAAATACGGAGCTAAGAGACCTAAGGTTAAAAAATAATTCATCCGTATAATTGCGGAAACTATAGATATTTGTACGGTATTCCATATACCCTGTCGGTTGCGGGTTAAATATAGGACCATTACCAGTGCGAACATGCAATAGTTTACTGCGTGAGTACCGATGAGATAATCTATTGATTAAGGAGGGAAGTAACGTGCCACGTAAAGGACATACTCAG
The DNA here is from genome assembly GCF_059933065.1 of Blautia sp. HA3515. NCBI lineage: Bacteria > Bacillati > Bacillota > Clostridia > Lachnospirales > Lachnospiraceae > Blautia > Blautia sp. HA3515. The sequence continues at coordinate 522 of NZ_JAYFUY010000137.1, forward strand.
AAAAGAGACGTTCTGGCTGATCCGGTATACAATAACAAAGTGGTAACAAAGCTTATCAATAACATTATGTTAGATGGTAAGAAAGGTGTTGCTCAGAAGATCGTATACGGCGCATTCACCAGAATCGAAGAAAAAGCTGGCAAACCAGCAATTGAAGTATTTGAGGAGGCTATGAACAATATCATGCCCCTTCTGGAAGTGAAAGCAAGACGTATCGGTGGTGCTACTTATCAGGTGCCGATCGAGGTAAGAGCTGACAGACGTCAGGCTCTGGCTCTTCGCTGGCTGACCACATATTCCCGCAAGAGAGGCGAGAAGACAATGGAGGAAAGACTGGCTAACGAGCTTTTAGATGCAATGAACAACACAGGCGCATCTGTTAAGAAGAAAGAAGACATGCACAAGATGGCTGAGGCAAATAAAGCATTTGCTCACTATCGCTTCTAATCGAGGAGGAAAATCCATTGGCTGGAAAAGAAGGTAGAGAATATCCGCTTGAGAGAACCAGAAACATTGGTATCATGGCTCATATCGATGCGGGTAAAACAACCCTGACTGAACGTATTCTTTATTATACAGGTGTCAACTACAAGATTGGTGATACTCATGAAAGGTACTGCTACCATGGACTGGATGGAGCAGGAGCAGGAAAGAGGTATCACGATCACATCAGCTGCAACAACATGTCACTGGACACTTGAGGAGAACTGCAAGCCGAAGCCAGGAGCACTTGAGCATCGTATCAATATCATTGATACACCTGGTCACGTAGACTTCACAGTAGAGGTTGAGCGTTCCCTGCGTGTACTTGATGGTGCCGTTGGTGTATTCTGTGCGAAGGGCGGTGTTGAGCCACAGTCCGAGAACGTATGGCGTCAGGCTGACACTTACAATGTACCACGTATGGCATTCATCAATAAGATGGATATCCTGGGTGCGAATTTCTATGGCGCAGTAGAGCAGATCAAGACCCGATCTTGGTAAAAACGCTATCTGCCTGCAGCTGCCAATCGGAAAAGAAGATGATTTCAAGGGAATCATTGACTTATTCGAGATGAAAGCTTACATCTACAATGATGAGAAGGGTGACGATATTTCTATCGTTGATATCCCGGACGACATGAAGAAAGAAGATGCTGAGCTTTATCATACAGAACTGATCGAGAAGATCTGTGAGCTGGATGACGAATTAATGATGGAATATCTGGAAGGTGAGGAGCCGACTGTTGATAGACTGAAAGCTGTTCTGAGAAAAGCTACCTGTGAATGTACAGCTGTTCCGGTATGCTGCGGTTCCGCTTACAGAAACAAAGGTGTTCAGAAGCTTCTGGACGCTATCCTGGAGTATATGCCTGCTCCAACAGATATCCCGCCAATCGATGGTGTTGATATGGATGGAAACCCGACAGTAAGACATTCTTCTGATGAAGAGCCGTTCTCTGCTCTGGCTTTCAAGATCATGACAGACCCATTCGTTGGAAAACTTGCATACTTCCGTGTATATTCAGGAACAATGAATTCCGGATCTTATGTATACAACTCAACAAAAGGCAAAAAAGAGCGTGTTGGACGTATCCTTCAGATGCATGCCAACAAGCGTATGGAGCTGGACAAGGTTTACTCCGGTGATATCGCTGCAGCGATCGGATTCAAATTCACCACAACCGGTGATACAATCTGTGACGAGCAGCATCCTGTAATCCTTGAGTCCATGGAATTCCCGGAGCCGGTTATCGAGCTGGCTATCGAGCCTAAGACAAAAGCCGGCCAGGGTAAACTTGGTGAGGCTCTTGCAAAGCTTGCTGAAGAGGATCCTACATTCCGTGCTCATACAAACCAGGAAACTGGACAGACAATCATTGCTGGTATGGGTGAGCTTCATCTGGAGATCATCGTTGACCGTCTGCTTCGTGAGTTCCACGTAGAAGCAAACGTAGGTGCTCCGCAGGTTGCTTACAAAGAGACAATCACCAAGGCAGTTGATGTAGACAGCAAGTATGCAAAACAGTCTGGTGGTCGTGGACAGTATGGTCACTGTAAAGTTAAATTCGAGCCTATGGATGCCAACGGAGAAGAACTGTACAAGTTCGAGTCCACAGTTGTTGGTGGTGCTATTCCGAAGGAATACATCCCTGCAGTAGGCGAAGGTATCGAAGATGCTATGAAGGCTGGTATCCTTGGTGGATATCCGGTAGTCGGCGTTCATGCAAACGTATATGACGGTTCTTACCATGAAGTCGATTCTTCTGAGATGGCATTCCACATTGCCGGATCTCTTGCATTCAAAGATGCAATGCATAAGGCTGCACCGATCCTTCTTGAGCCTATCATGAAGGTAGAGGTAACAACACCTGAGGATTACATGGGCGATGTTATCGGTGATATCAACTCCCGTCGTGGTCGTATCGAAGGTATGGAAGATATCGGCGGCGGCAAGATGATCCGTGGATATGTTCCGCTGTCTGAGATGTTCGGATATGCAACAGATCTGCGTTCAAGAACTCAGGGACGTGGTAACTACTCCATGTTCTTTGAGAAATATGAGCCAGTTCCAAAGAGCGTACAGGAAAAGATCCTTGCTCAGAAAGACTGATTCAGGACTGGTTACTGTAAACAGTAACTTGTATTTGATAAAATAAATAATGCTTGCAAATATCCTTGATTTGCAATATAATCAAGGATAGCAAGTTTAAAATCGAAATTGGAGCTCTGTATAGAAAGAGCCAATATTCAAGGAGGACGTTTTAAAATGGCAAAAGCTAAGTTTGAGAGAACAAAACCGCATTGTAACATTGGTACCATCGGACACGTTGACCATGGTAAAACTACTTTAACAGCAGCTATTACAAAAGTTCTGTCTGAGAGAGTTGCTGGTAACACAGCTACAGATTTCGAGAACATTGATAAAGCTCCAGAGGAAAGAGAGCGTGGTATCACAATCTCTACAGCACACGTTGAGTATGAGACAGAGCATAGACACTATGCACACGTTGACTGCCCAGGACATGCTGACTACGTTAAGAACATGATCACAGGTGCAGCTCAGATGGATGGTGCTATCCTTGTTGTTGCTGCTACTGATGGTGTTATGGCTCAGACAAAAGAGCACATCCTTCTTTCCCGTCAGGTAGGTGTTCCTTACATCGTTGTATTCATGAACAAATGTGATATGGTAGACGATGAGGAGCTTCTTGAGCTGGTAGAGATGGAGATTCGTGAGCTTCTTTCCGAGTATGACTTCCCAGGAGATGACATTCCGGTTATCAGAGGATCTGCTCTTAAAGCACTTGAGGATCCGAGCAGTGAGTGGGGCGACAAGATCATGGAGCTTATGGATGCTGTTGACAGCTACATTCCAGATCCACAGCGTGATACAGATAAGCCATTCGTTATGCCTGTAGAGGACGTATTCTCCATCACAGGACGTGGTACAGTTGCTACTGGTAGAGTAGAGGCTGGTGTTCTTCACGTATCTGAGGAAGTTGAGATCGTTGGTATTAAAGAAGAGACACGTAAAGTTGTTGTAACTGGTATCGAGATGTTCCGTAAATTACTGGATGAGGCTCAGGCTGGTGATAACATCGGTGCACTTCTTCGTGGTGTTCAGAGAAACGAAATCGAGCGTGGACAGGTTCTTGCTAAACCAGGAACAATTACATGCCATACAAAATTCACAGCTCAGGTTTACGTTCTGACAAAAGACGAGGGTGGCCGTCATACACCATTCTTCAACAACTATCGTCCACAGTTCTACTTCAGAACAACAGACGTTACAGGTGTTATCAACCTTCCAGAAGGAACAGAGATGTGCATGCCTGGAGATAACATCGAGATGACTATCGAGCTGATCCACCCAATCGCTATGAGCCAGGGTCTTACTTTCGCTATCCGTGAAGGTGGACGTACTGTTGGATCAGGACGTGTTGCTACAGTTATCGAGTAATTATAGCATAACTTCTAATTTAAATATATTGCGTACCGCAAGGTACATGTGTCCAAACGTAAGATACCCCGGAACCGTAAGGTTTCCGGGGTTTTTCTGTTATATAAGCGATACAAAACTAAAGGGAACGTTTATAGTATTTTACGATGAACTATGGTAGAATAAGTCAAAGATAAATCGGTATTTGAAGGGGTGACAATATATGAAGTATTTATATTTGCATGGGCTAGGGCAAAAACCAGACAGTTGGAATAGAGTAATAAAAGAAACGAAAGTATCGAAAAGCAGTGCCAGTTTGAGTTTATCAGATATGTTAGAAGGGAAATCTGCTACATATAAGGAATTATATTCAGCATTCTCATCAGAATGCGACAAGGAGAACGATGGAATTGCTTTATGTGGGCTTTCTCTAGGAGCTGTTTTGGCACTTAATTATGCGATAGACCACCCAGATAAAGTAAAGGCACTCGTATTAATTGCAGCACAATATAAAATGCCAAAAAAATTATTGAAGATTCAGAATATGTTGTTTCACCTTATGCCGAATTCCGCATTCAATAAAATGGGATTCAGAAAAGCAGATGTTATCAGCCTATGCGGTACGATGGCTGAATTGGATTTCAGTGACTCACTGCATAAGGTGTCTTGTCCGGTATTGATTGTTTGTGGAGAGAAGGACAAAGCAAACATAAAAACTTCAAAAGAACTTTGCCATTATTTGAATAATTCCTGTTTCCATGAACTTATGAAAACAGGTCATGAAGCAAACATAGAATCTCCGGAAGAGTTGGCGATCGCGTTGCAAAGATTTTATGATAGTATCAGTTAACTTCCCGTTTGTATACATTACATACATTTTTGAAAAAACTATTGACTCCTACGTAACGTAATAGTTTAGAGTATATTTATCGAGAGGAGGGAAAAGCAAATGATGACAGTGAATGAAGTGAGCAAATTGACCGGAGTGAGTATACGCACTCTGCAATATTATGATACCATAGGACTTTTGCCACCCACAGAATACACGGAGGCAGGATACAGGCTGTATGACGATACGGCAATGGAAAGATTGCAACAGATTTTACTGTTCAGAGAACTTGAATTTCCCTTGAAAGAAATTAGACGTATCATAGATTCTCCAGATTTTAATAGGAACAAGGCATTGGAACAACAGATGAAATTGTTGACAATGAAAAAGGAACATCTGGAAGGATTGATTTCTTTCGCTCGAAAAATAAAAGAAACAGGAGTAAATAAAATGGACTTTCAGGTATTTAATACAACAAAAATGGATGAGTATACAAAAAAAGCAAAGGAACAGTGGGGACAGACTGCGGAATACAAGGAATATGAAGAAAAAACAAGTAAGCAGTCACTGGAAGCTCAAAAACAGGCTTTACAGAATTTTATGCTGATATTTGTAGAGTTTGGAAAGATGATGGACAAAAAGCCGGAGGATTCTGACGTACAGCTTAAAGTAAAGGAGTTTCAGGATTACATCACGGATCATTTTTACAAATGTTCCAATGAGATATTAAAAGGTCTTGGAGAAATGTATGTTTCAGGTGATGAATTTACAGAAAACATCGATAAGGCAGCTGGAGATGGAACCGCAGTATTTGTGGCAAAGGCAATCGATATTTATTGCAAATAAACTAAAGTAAGCGAAGAGATTCAGGCGGGCGTTGACTGGTATGTAAAAATGTTTGAGCGCGCAAAATGAGGCGATTGTGAAGGGATGTTTCGTTGGCATTGGGTGCTGATTGACAGTTTGGAGATCTTTTGTGATATTGTGCAGCTCCCTATTTTGAACCGAAAAAGACCTTAAAGTGGATGGAAGAAACCTATCCGGAATATTTTTACTGCTATAAAAAAGTCCTTCAAAACCTTCAGATGGATTCTTTGGAGGAATGGGTTGGGCATATTAAAAACATCAATGAAATGATGTACAAGAGAGCTTGAAAAATTATAGAACAATTGGAAGTTAAGGAGGTGCATATAGATGAAATTAGCAGATTTAGCATCCGGTCCTGACTGGGTAGTATGGATTGTTTTTGTGATATTTGCGGTACTTTCTATAGTTTTACTTTCTGGACACGGGAGTTGGGTTATTTCTGGATATAATACAGCTTCAAAAGAAGAAAAGGAAAAATATGATGAAAAGAAGTTATGCAGAACAATGGGAATTGGAATGTCTATTATATCAATTTTTATATTAATTATGGGGTTGTTTGAAAGTGTTCTGCCTGCATTTTTTGTATATATTGCAGTGGGAATTATTGTGGTTGATGTCGTGGTAATTATTATTTTAGGAAACACGCTATGCAGAAAATAATGATTTTTAGTTTATGGAATTGACAAAAAGGAGGTCGCTGTGATGTTTATATTTTTATGTATTTGTTCACTTTTAGTACCGTTATCTATGATTATATTAGGATATACGTGGAAGAATAAGCCTCCTAAAGATCGACAGGGAATGTCTGGATATCGAAGTACTATGTCAAGGATGAATGATGAAACATGGAAATATGCACACAGATGTTGGGGAGGGTTAAACTTTGTTTTAGGAATCATTCTGACGATATTATCGATTTTTATTTTGATTTTAATGAAAGACGACACAAACTTCGAAATGATTTCTGTGTATTTGGTGTTTTTACAACTGGGAATTATGGTGCTCACAATTATTCCAACAGAATTTTTGCTGCATAAGCATTTTACAAAGCAAGGAGTGAAAAAATAGCTACTTTCTGTCTTGTGAAAATGAAGAATTGGAATTGACCGAGATGTAAGCGAGGGATACTTCTTGTCCGAATCGCAAGAAGGCTGGCATGAGAAAATGCAGAACAATGGGCGTTGGAATGTCTGTTATAGCAGTTCTTATATTAATTATGGGTTTGTTTGAAAATGTTTTGCCTGCATTTTTTGTATATATTGCATTGGGGATTATTTTGGTTAATGTGGTGATAATCATCATTTTAGGAAACACGTTATGTAGAAAGTAATGATTTCCAGTTTGAAAAGCCATATTCAATCCTTGGTGTAGATTTAAACCTGTCCTTGTGATAGCTGTGGGAATCGAGTATAATAAATTATATAAAAATTTGACGGGAGGTTTTTGTATGGGAAGTTATCTGAATCCGGGAAACAAAGGGTTTCAGGAAAGCCTGAATTCGAAAATTTATGTGGATAAAACCGGTTTGATTGAAAAAACAAATGCAGCTCTTAATACCCGTCAGAAATTTATGTGTGTCAGCCGTCCGCGACGTTTTGGAAAATCGATGGCGGCGGATATGCTGGCCGCTTACTATGCTCGTGGAGAGGATTCGGCTGAATTATTTGAATCGCTCAAAATCAGCAAAGCAGAATCCTATGAAAAACATCGTAATCAATATGATGTCATAAAAGTAAATATGCAGGAATTTCTAAGCATGACACACAGTATGGATGAAATGCTGTCCATGTTGCAGAAATATCTGATTTTTGACCTGATGGATCATTTTGAAACGGTTCGCTTTCGTGATGAACATAATCTGATTCAGGTGATGAAGGATATTTACAGTAAAACAAATCATTCCTTTATTATTTTGATTGATGAGTGGGACTGTTTATTTCGGGAATATAAACAGGATAAAGAAGCACAGAAAGAATATTTGGATTTCCTTCGTGCATGGTTGAAAGATAAAGACTATGTTGCGTTGGCTTATATGACGGGAATTCTTCCAATCAAAAAATATGGATCTCATTCTGCGTTAAATATGTTTACCGAGTATTCCATGACCGATTCGGGTGATCTGGCGGAATATTTTGGTTTCACAGAGAAGGAAGTATTCGCTCTTTGTGAAAAATATGATATGAGTTTCGAAGAAGCAAAGATGTGGTACGATGGTTATCAGTTGATCGCGCATCGGCAGACAGGAAATGAAATATATTCCATGTACAGTCCAAAATCCGTTGTAGAAGCAATGCTGCGGGCACAAATTTGGAACCTACTGGAACCAGACGGAAACATACGAGGCTTTGAAAATTTATATTCAAATGGATATGGATGGGCTGAAAGATTCTGTAGTTCGAATGCTTGCAGGCGATGCTGTTTCCATTCATATTGGAACATTCAGCAACGATATGACTACATTTGCAACGAAAGATGATGTATTGACTTTGCTGGTGCACCTTGGCTATCTGACGTATAACAGTACAGCTGAAACTGTGAGTATTCCCAATAAAGAAGTTTCACAGGAATATATTAATGCAATCAGCACAATGAACTGGTATGGAGTGGCAGAGTCAGTGGAGGCTTCACGTAAATTACTGGAAGCCTGATGGGAAATGGATGCAGATGCTATTGCTGCAGGAGTTGAGAAAGCACATGAGGAAATTTCGATTCTCCAATATAACGATGAAAATTCCCTTAGCTGTACCATTCATCTTGCATTCTATTTTGCACGTGAATACTACACTATGGTTCGTGAACTGCCAGCAGGAAAAGGATTTGCCGATGTATGCATGCGCCCAAGACCATGTCATCTTGATAAACCGGCGATTGTAATTGAATTAAAATGGGACAAAAGTGCAGTTGGTGCAATTGAACAGATTAAAGAAAAACAGTATGGTAATGTCTTGAAAGATTATCAGGGAAATTTATTGCTTGTTGGAATCAATTATAATAAGACAACTAAAAAACATGAATGTGTAATCGAAGCAATGAAAAAATAGGCAAGAAGGTGGGCTGACGGAGATATTCCAGATAATGCCACAGCTCTTGAAAATCCGGGGAGATGAAAATCTTCCGGAAGGAAGGGAAACCACAAGGGTGAAGACGTATAAAAGCATCTTCACCCTTAAATTTTACGCTCTATTTAGCTTTGCGCGCAAACTCCAACAAAAAACGATGGATCCGTCCTTCAACGCAGCCATTTTGCTCTAAAATCTGTTGGGCATGCAGCAGGCTGTTTTTTACAACGATCTACAGAGAAGTCAGGAAATCCCCACTCTATAATGTGTGCGAACCAGACCAGTGCACCTATATCAAAAAACTTGATTGGGCGGAAACATTCCTGGACGTCCAGAATATAGAAACCTGCATCATGAAATTTAGTTTGAACAATATCCAGATACTGTTCTGGAAATGGAAGCCTGGTTTT
>NZ_JAYFUY010000138.1:0-11456 GCF_059933065.1 Blautia sp. HA3515
TTTCAAGAATATCAGCATGTTGCACATTTTTTATCGTTAATTTTTATGTGTATTGTATCAAATTAAGAGTTTACGCGCTATTTTTATAAACATATGTCCAATTTTATAAAATCCTAAACAGACATGGCACTTTTACGCTTTAAATTTTTACAAAAAAAGAACCATTGTGATAAAAAATTATCACACAGTTGTCCAACACATTCTCTATTACATGCTGCTGAGCAACTACCAGATCACAATGGTTCTTATCCTATTATTTTATTTCACAGGCTCTGCATACCGCTTCACGATCCCTTTCAGGATCTCCACCACCAGATCCATGCCCTCTACCGTGATATGCTCACAAGGGCCATGGGCTGCATAGCCGCCGGTACCAAGATTAGGGCAGGGAAGCCCCATGTAGGACAGCCTTGCCCCGTCTGTGCCCCCACGGATGGGTACTGTAACAGGGGACAGACCTGCTTCCTGTGCTGCCAGCTTTGCATTCTCGATCAGGTGCATACATGGCTCAATCTTTTCTTTCATGTTCCGGTACTGCTCCTTGATCGTCAAGGTCACGGTTCCCACACCGTATTTCTCGTTAAGAAGCTTTGCAATATGCTTCATGGTAGAAATCCTTGACTCAAACAGATGGCTGTCATGGTCACGGATAATGTAAACCATACTTGCCTGGTGCAATATCCCCGTTCAGGTCGCAAAGATGGTAAAAGCCTTCATACTCTTCTGTATACCTTGGTGTCTCTCCTGCTGGAAGCATATTATGAAATTCTACCGCTACCTGTACAGCATTCACCAGGGTATTTTTGCTGCTGCCAGGATGCACTGGAAAGCCCTTGATGTGTACCTCTGCACCTGGGCAGCATTGAAAGGTCTCGTATTCCAGAGCCGCTGTCCACTGACCGCCATCTAAACGGTATAGGCAAAATCAGCACCGAAACTCTCTTTATCAAGACAATCTGCACCTCTGCCGATCTCTTCATCCGGAGTAAAACCAATGCAGATCTTTCCATGGGGGATATCCTCTTTCAGTAGGATTTCTGCCAGAGTCACTGCATCTCTGCGATCCCTGCCTTGTCATCTCCGCCAAGGAGAGTGGTGCCATCTTGTGGCTGATCAGTGTTCTGCCTTTCAGTGAGGAAAGGTGCGGGAAATCTGCCGGATCCAGGAAAAGTCCGCTATTTCCCAGTGCTACCCTGCTGCCATCATAATTCTGGATGATCTGAGGATTCACACCTTCTCCTGAAAAATCCGGTGCTGTATCCATATGGGCAATAAACCCGATCCCTGGTGCATCCTCATAACCCTTTGCAGCAGGAATCTCACCATACACATAGCATTTGTCATCTATACGCACATTGCTGATCCCCAGCTCCTTCATTTCCTGAGCCAGCTTGTTTCCCAGGTCAAACTGTCTCTGAGTGGAAGGTATTGTCTCACTGTTATCATCACTTGTGGTATACACCCTGAATATACTTTAAAAAACGCTCATACGCTCTCATAATTACTCTTCTCCCTGTTTTGTTTTATCAGAAACTTATTTCCTGTTTTTCTTTATCAACCTCTGCAGCATGCATTTCCTGTTTTGCTTCGCCGTCTGACTGTATCCCTTCTGACGCCGGCACAGCATCTGTCTGAGGCTCCCTTTCAACTTCCGGCTGGGTCTCTTCTGATGTATCCTGTGTGTAATCTGCCTGCATCATGGCACGTTCACGCAGGCTTTTCTTTGGTGCTGCCGGCTGGGCTGCTGCCTGTCTTCTGGCCTGCTGTCTTTTCTTCATATCCACTGCATAGACACGCTTAGGATCTTCCTTTGCCAGCTTCCGAAAGCCCCAGGCTCCCCATAAAATAAACAGCGGGATCCCAATTGCTGTAAAAAGCATCCCCAGGCTCATCAGCTTGGAGAAACAAAGAAAGACTTCCATCAAAGCCTCCACAACCAAAAGCACAAGAGCAATCCGGAGCATCGTAGTCGCCTTGTCTACCCGGTTACTGTACCGTACACTGCTGATCCCTGCAAAAACCTCCACAACTGCCAGGATCACAAACAATATGCCTACCAGCCTGAGAAACGGAACCTGCATGTTTGTCTTTTCAAGAAGCTCCACATATTCCTTGGTTCCTGCGGCTGCCTTAGAGGCGATCACCAGAAAATTGATCCCGTACAGCAAAGTCGATGTAATGGCTGTAAACAAAAGGAATCCACCGCCGAATAACAGGCACATCCTGCCGGTTGCAGCTTTCCGCACAGCCTTCTGCTCATCTAATACGTCCATATTCATTACCATCCTTTCTCATGTTAAAGGAAGTATACCATGCCTCTTAACCCGGGTCAATGCAGAGCAAAAAAACAGGGACAGCCCTGCCACATTTCTGTGATAGAACTGCCCCTGTCAAAGGCTTACAAAGCAGATTTCCCAACGGAAAATTTACTCTGCTGTTTTTGATGTGTAACCGAAGAAGAAGTATCCAAGTGGTGTGTAGTACATACCCTGAATGTTCTCTTTCAGCATGTATGGCTGTGTATAGAAATAAATCGGAGCAAGTACGCTGTCCTGACCGATCAGGATATCCTCAGCCTCATGGAATGCTTTCATACGATCTTCCTGTACGGAAGTAGCTTTTGCTTCATCAATCTTTGCATCGTAATCCGGGTTGGAATACTGAGCATCGTTGTTTCCGCCGCCAGTGTACCACATATCCAGGAAAGAGCAAGGATCATTGTAGTCTGCGATCCAGCCGTTACGAGCGATCTGGAAGTTACCCTGTTTTCTGTTCTCCAGGAATACGTTCCAGTCCTGATTGTTCAGTTTAACTGTAACGCCCAGCTGCTCCTGCCACATATTCTGAAGAGCCTCACCGATCTTCTTGTGGTTGTCAGATGTGTTGTACAGATACTCAACAGTCGGGAAGCCTTCGCCGTTCGGATAACCAGCGTCTGCAAGAAGCTGACGAGCCTCTTCACAGTTCTTCTCGTAATCCTCATCAGAAATGCTGTAGTAAGAACCACCTACAGTACGGAAGTCATCGCTTCCAGGGCCTGCTGCATCATTTACACCAGATGGAACATATCCGTCAGCCGGAACCTCACCAGCCTGGGAAACATTCTCTACGATGTAGTTACGATCGATTACAAGAGAGAAAGCTTTGCGGATGTTAGGATCTGAGAAGGTCTCATCCTCTGTATTGAAGCATACATAGTATGTTCCAAGGTAGTCAGCGATATTAAGCTGTCCATCAGCAAGGTATGTTGGGATCTCATCTACAGGCAGGTTCTCGATAAAGTCAAGCTCACCGTTGTTGTAACCCTTCAGCATAGCGTTGTTATCATCAAGAAGTGCAAATTTGATGGTATCCGGTCCAAGATTCTCATAATCATAGTAGTTCTCGTTTTTCTCCATCAGGATGTAAGCATTGTGTGACCACTCTTTCATCTTGTATGGCCCATTGCTGACATAAGAATCTACATCATATGTCCAGTCATCATTTCCCTCAACTTTATCCTGGCGAACAGGGAATGTTGCCGGGAATGCCATGATCTCCTCGAAATACGGGCAGTCATAGCTCAGATCGATCTGAAGTGTTTTGTCATCAATTGCTTTGATACCAAGTGTGTCAGGCTCTGCACTGCCATCAGCAACTGTATCATAGCCCTGTACCATATCGATCATGTAGCAGTAATCTGCTGCTGTCTCAGGATTTGCAAGACGCTGCCAGGAATATACAAAATCACCTGCTGTTACGTCCTGTCCGTCTGACCATTTAATACCGTCACGAAGTGTCAGTGTATAAGTTACTGTACCATCATCGTTCGCTGTCTTCTCCCAGGATTCTGCCTGTCCAGGTGCGGTTACTGCATTTCCGTTGCCATCATCCACCCATTTGATCAGACCTTCAAACATGTGATTACACATGATCGAACCATCTACTGCACTGTTTAATGCAGGGTCGATGGACATAGGCTCAGAAGCGATGCAAAGAGACAGATTATATCCGTCCTCAGATGCAGCAGCATCCTCAGCCATTACCGGTGTGGTAGCGGCCATGCCTACAACCATAGCTGCTGACAGGGCCAGAGACATAAATTTTCTTGCCTTTCTCATTACTTTTCCTCCTTTTTTTCTTTTTTGTGCTGCATGAGAAACAACACATTTATTAAAGAGGGATCTCTCCCTACAATAACCTATTTGCAGGATTGCAAGAGCACAGCTGCATGACAATCCATAGTATTTACTATTCATCCTCTATGCCTTATTTGTCCAGCATATGGCATGCAGCCCAGTGCCCCGGCTCATGCTCCCGGAATACAGGGGCTTCCACCTTACACTTTTCCGTAGCATATGGACATCTGGTATGGAAACGGCATCCGCTTGGCGGATTCATTGGACTTGGCACGTCTCCCTCAAGAATGATCCTTTTCTTGGTACGGCTAAGCTTTGGATCCGGCACCGGCACTGCTGATAACAGTGTCTGTGTGTATGGATGGATGGGATGACGGTTCAGTTCATAGCTTTCACCCAGCTCTACCAGAGAGCCCAGGTACATAACACCGATCCTGTTGGAAATATGACGTACAACAGAAAGGTCATGGGCAATGAACAGATAAGTAAGTCCCATCTGCTGCTGCATGTCCTCCAGCATATTTACGATCTGAGACTGAATAGAAACATCCAGTGCGGAGATCGGCTCATCACATACGATAAACTCCGGCTTAACAGCCAGTGCACGGGCAATTCCCACACGCTGCTGCTGTCCGCCTGAAAACTCATGAGGATAACGGTTTGCATGCTCTGTATTTAATCCAACCTGTGCAAGCAGCTCCTTGATCATGTCTGCACGGTCTTTCTTATTTGCTGCAAGCTTATGGATATCAATTGCTTCCCCGATGATCTCTCCTACTGTCATACGGGGATCAAGAGATGCGGATGGATCCTGAAAAATGATCTGCATCTTTCTGCGGTAAGGCAGCATATTCACAGATTTGGCTTTGCCAAGAGGTTGTCCGTCCGGCCCAAGCGGATTATCATAAATCGCCTGTCCGTCATAAATGATCTTTCCGCCTGTAGGCTCATACAGTCTGAGGATGGTTCTTCCAAGAGTAAGTTTTCCCACATCCGGACTCTCCTACCAGACCCAGTGTTTCTCCTTTTTTGATGAAAAGGGAAACGTCCTGTACAGCCTGCACTCCAGGACCTTTCACTCCCTTGATAGGAAAATATTTACGTAAATTTTGTATTTCAAGGAGTTTCTTATCTTCTGCCATTTTAATTCTCCTCCTTGTTCATCAGATCTTCTACACACAGCCAGCATGCAGAACGGTGTTTGTCGCTGATTTCCACGTAAGGAGGCATTTTCTTCAGACAGATTTTCATACATTTCTCACAACGTGGTGCAAAAGGACATCCTTCCGGAGGATTCAGCATATCCACCGGTGTTCCCTCGATGGGGATCAGTCTCTCATAGCTCTGGGCATCCACACGTGGCATGGAACGGAGAAGTCCTTTGGTATATGGATGGGCAGGCTCATAGAAAATATCATCTACAGGTCCCTGCTCAACAATCTTTCCTGCATACATAACAGATACCTTGTCACAGATATCTGCAACAACTCCCAAGTTATGGGTGATAAAAATAATACCCATGCCCGTCTTCTTCTGAAGGGATTTCATCAGATCCAGGATCTGCGCCTGAATGGTCACATCCAGGGCTGTGGTAGGTTCATCTGCGATCAGAAGCTGTGGATGACAGATCAGGCCCATGGCGATCATAACCCTCTGGCGCATACCTCCTGAAAACTCATGAGGATATTGCTTCATACGCTTCTGTACATTGTTGATGCCAACCATTTCCATCATTTCCATAGCTCTTTGTTCAGCTTCTTTCCTGCTGATCTTGCTGTCATGAGCACGCAGGGCCTCCACAAGCTGATTCCCTACTGTATAAACAGGATTCAGGCTTGTCATAGGGTTCTGGAAGATCATGGCGATTTTATTCCCACGATATTCCTGCATTTCTTTCTTTGTAAGGGCAAGCATGTCCTTTCCTTCAAAAGTAATGCTTCCGCCAACCACCTTACCTGGTGACTGAAGAAGACCAATAATGGAATAAGCCTCCTGGCTTTTTCCGGATCCGGACTCTCCAACCACTCCCATAACCTCACCATAATCCAGGTCATAGGAAATACCTCCTACTGCCTTAACCTCACCGGCTGGCGTAAAGAAGGAGACTTTCAGGTCTTTTACTTCCAATAATTTTTCTTTTTTTTCAGACATTGTTCTCCTCCTTTCTTATTTCTTCAGCTTAGGATCCAAAGCATCACGCAGGCCGTCACCAAACAGGTTGAAAGCAAGGATCATCACACTAAGGATCACAGAAGGTACGATCAGACGATAGGTATATGTATACATGCCGCCAAGGGCATCTGTTGCCATGGAACCAAGGCTTGGAAGCGGTGCGGATACACCTACTCCAAGGTAGGACAAAAAGGATTCCAGGAAAATAGCAGACGGAATCTGCAGGCAGGTGGTAACAACGATCTGTCCGATACAGTTAGGAAGAAGGTGACGACGGATAATACGGCCGCCAGATGCTCCCAGTGCCCTTGCTGCTGTTACGTATTCCTGCTGCTTCAGCTGCAGTACCTGACCACGGATAATACGGCTCATTGTTACCCAGTACAGCATACCGAAAGCGATAAACATGGAAATCAGGTTTGGTCCCAATACAGACACAAAGGACTTCATAGGACTTTCTCCCGCTGAATTTACATATTCTGTAAGGATCGGTTTCATAGCTGTGGCGATCAGAAGTACCACCAGCATCTCAGGTACTGCATAGATCAGTTCTACAATACGCTGCATCACTGCATCCACCTTGCCGCCGCAGTAGCCGGAAATCGCACCATAAACTGCACCGATCACCAGCACAAGAAGTGCTGCAAACACACCTACGGACATGGATACTCTGGCTCCGTACATAACACGTACCAGGATATCACGGCCATACATGTCAGTTCCAAATACATGTGGAAAAACCTTTTCTCCGGAAGCCTTACGCTCCAGTTCTTTTTGGGAATAACCAAACAGATGCTTTTTGATACCAAGCTCCTTACGGAGTGCATCCTGATCGATCTCTTCTTCACTGTCACTGCCTGCAGAGCTTCCCTTTTTAGCAGCAACCTTTGCCTGGGCACGGATTACAGCTTCGTCCTTTTTGGTGAATTCCTCTCCTTTGGCTTCAGCCTCTTCCTTAGCCTTGGCGATCATCTCATCTACATCAACCACATCTTTCTTTGTCCTTGAGGCGATCTCTGCATCCAGCTTCTGCTGGTCTTCTAAGGTATAGTGATAAGGATACAGGTTCTCTGCACCTTTGTTAAATTCATCATAGCCGTATGGAACCAGAACCGGTCCTAAAAAAGCAAATAAAAACAGTAAAACGATCACACCAAGGGCTACCATGGCTACCACATTCTTTTTCAGCCTGCGCCATGCATCCTTCCAGTAGGATACGCTTTTACGATCCTGAATAAAGTCATCCTTCTCTTCTTTTGATGCCTTTGAGAAATCCTCCGGAGAAAGATCGTTTAACAGATTCTCAATATCCGGCTGCATACTGACAGGACAGCGCTTCATTTTCTTCTTTTGTTCTGCCACGATCATTCTCCTCCTTTCGTAAGGCTGATCCTTGGGTCAGCTACTTTATAAAGAAGGTCTACCACAAGGTTCATCAAAATAATAAATGCTGCAAGGAAAATCGTTGTACCCATGATCACCGGATAATCACGGTTCTGGATGGACTGTACAAAATAACGTCCAAGTCCTGGAATGGAGAAAACGCTTTCCACTACAAAGCCGCCGCACAGGGTAAATGCCACCTGCGGCCCCAGGTATGTAATAACCTGGATCAGGGCATTTCTAAGGGCATGTTTGAAAATGATCTTATTATTCTTAAGGCCCTTTGCCCTTGCCGTCTTGATATATTCCTGGCTGAATGAATCCAGCATGGCTGATCTGGTCTGCCTTGCAGTATAGCACATAGGGTAAAATCCAAGTGCAAAGCAGGGAAGTACATATGCTCTCCATCCCTGGGAAGCATCAAAGATCGAAGGGAACAGACTTAAAGCGTTTGTTCCTGTAAGTGTAACCAGAAGTACAGATGCCACAACAAAGCTAGGCATAGAGATACCAAGAGTACATATAATGCGAAGCACACTGTCTGTGAATTTGCCTCGTTTAAAAGCAGCAAGACAGCCAATAGGTATACCTACCAGCACTGCCCAGCACAAAGCAATGGCTCCAACCTTTGCTGATACCGGGAACATCTCCTTGTGATAATGCTGAGGACCGCACGGTTCTTCTGCATTTTCAGAGATACTCCAAAATCACCATGAAGAATATTCTTAAGATACATATAAAGCTGAACGTAAACCGGTTTATCAAGACCGTATTTTGCATTCAGTGCCTGCAAGAGTTGTTTCAGACGGCGTTTTCTCACTGAGCCAGGGGCTTCCTGGTACAGCATTCATTAAAAGGAAGGTAAGACATGCCACCAGAAAGATGGTCAGTATTGCCATTCCAAGTCTTTTCACAAAATATTTGCCCATTTTTCCTCCTTGTTTTCTTTTCCCCTGACACACCATTCTCGCAAATAAAACAAAAAAAGTCTCCGAAAACTTCTTTTTTCAAAGACCAAATCAATTCCGTTCTACTTCATAAGCTTTCTACTATGTCTGTTAGGAAAGTATTGCTCTTTACTACGGGATAGAACATCCATCCATAAAATATGCAGAAATTATAGCACCCTTTTTTGCTTTAATCAAGTAACTTTTTCTATTTCTCAACACTTTAGCACAGGAAATGACAAGTGAAAGAACGCTGTAGTTATGGTATTTTCCTTGACATCCCGGTCAAAAACCTGCAAAATGATGATAAAAAGAATGGCTGCCACAAACAGGTGCAGCCAGAAGGAGTCGTGAATCTTGGTCAACTTTGATTATTACCGCATTTTCTATTTTGTCTGCCAGTACAAAAGCTTTACCAAAGCAGCAGAAATCCTGAATAATAATCAGCCCAACATTACCCGCTGCATGAATATCCTGGAGCGTGAACTGAACTGTAAGCTGTTCGTCCGTACTCACCGTGGAGTTTCCCTTACCCCGGAGGGCAAGCGTCTGTATGAACATATTTCCGTAGCTTATGAGCAGATTTCCCTTGGGGAAAAGGAGCTGGAAAAGGACCGCGGTCTGGAAAGCGGTCTGATTTCATTGGTGCCAGTGAGACAGCTTTGCGTCTTCTGCTTTTAGATAAGCTGGAATCCTTCCACAAAAAATATCCGCATGTACGCCTTCGGATTGCCAGTCACTCTACCCCGGAGGCTCTTACAGCCCTGGAAAACGGGCTTGTGGATTTCGCAGTAGTTTCCAGTCCTGCCCACACAAAAAAGCCTCTCCAGAAAACCCTCCTTGTATCTTTTAAGGAGATTCTTCTGGGAGGCCCTAAATTCGCCCAGGCAGCCAATACACCCCTGCACCTGCAGGATCTTCGGGATTATCCCTTTATTTCCCTTGGGGGGCGGACTTCCACCAGGGAAACCTATATGGAGCTTTTCCTCCAGCGGGGACTTCCTTTCCAGCCGGATATGGAAGCATCTGCCACTGACCAGATCCTGCCTATGATCATGCATAATCTTGGCATTGGCTTTTTCCCGGAAATGCTTGCCCAGGATGCCCTGCGCCGTGGCCAGGTGATCCAGATCCCCCTGGCAGAGGAGATCCCGGCCAGGGATGTTTATCTGGTACGGGACAGCACACGTCCCCAAAGTATTGCTGTACGCAAAATGATCGCCGCATTAAAAGAATGATCCTTCATGAAACAGATGTCCGCATAATCACCACTTCAAAAAAATGATCCTGCAAAATGCAGGATCATCCTCCGATCTGGCAGTCCAGGCCACATACTGCATGGACTGCCTTTTTTAATGTTTCCATATGTTCTGCTGACGGAGGCAGAACCCCGTCCAGCAAGTATTCACGACCAAGTCCCGTGTATTTATCTTGTCCCAGCCTGTGGTAAGGCAGCAGATGAATCTTATCCACCCCCGGAAGGGTTGCTGCAAATCTGGCAATCCCCTGGATCTCTTCCACAGTATCATTTAACCCCTGGATCACAGGCACCCGTATTACCAGGCGGGTCATCCCGGAAAGTGCTGTTTTTCTTGCGTTTTCCAGCATTCGTTCATTGGATCTTCCGGTAAAAGCCTTATGCTTTTCAGGATTGGTGTGCTTGATATCCATCAGGTACAGATCCAGATAAGGCAGCACCATCTGGATATTTTCCCAGGGCATGCCTGCCATACTTTCGATAGCTGTATGGATCCCTCTTTCCTTTGCACCACGAAGCAGATCCCTGGGCAACTCTGGCTGACACAGGCATTCCCCTCCGGAAAGAGTCATCCCGCCGCCTGAGCGGTAATAGTATGCCCGGTCCTTTTCCACCACCTGAAGCATTTCTTCCACAGTCACATCCCTGCCGATGATCTTCTCTTCCCCCTGCACGATCATCTTCTGAATAGCAAACTCCTGGGATTCCGGATTACAGCACCACCTGCACCGCAGGATACACCCCTTCAGAAAAAGAATGGTGCGGATCCCCGGTCCGTCATGAATGGAATATCTTTGTACATCAAAAATCCTGCCTGTTGTTTTCAAGAAAGAAATCCATTATTTTCTCCTGTTTCTCAGAATCCCTGCTCTGTCCTTCTTATGATATCATCCTGCAAAGATCTGGACAATGTGGTAAACAAAGCGCTGTATCCTGCCACACGCACCACCAGATGCTTATAATTCTCCGGGTGTGCCTGTGCATCCAGAAGTGTCTCCCTGCTTACTACATTAAACTGCATATGCATGCCCTTCTGGTCAAAGAAGGTACGGATCAATGCCACAAATTTCTCCAATCCCTCTACTTCCAGACAAGGCAGAAGGATGGAATTTCTGATTAAATAATGTACCATTGGATACGATGAAATGATCAAGCCTGGATACAGAAGTAGCTGCTGCTGTAGGACCGTTCACATCCTTGCCTGCAGATGGTGAAACTCCGTCCGCAACCGGCGTATGGGCATATCTGCCGTCCGGGTAGCTCCTGTCTGTCCGCCCAGCGGAACATTGGCTGATACAGGATAAAGACCTGCATGGAATCTGCCCCCTCTTGGGTTGCTATACTGCTGGATAGGCCTTGTATATGTATAAGCAACATCCCTTGCAAAATAATCCACTTCCGGAATATCATTTCCAAACTTAGGTACTTCCAGGATCTTGTTCCTGATCTCTTCGTACCGGCTGATCATCTCCTTTGAAAGCTTCAAGGAAAGCACAGACTGTACCACTGCTTCTGTCATCTTTTCGTCAACCTGCCTGCCTGCATTTTCAGCTTCTTTCAGTATGCCCTGGGGAGTTC
>NZ_JAYFUY010000139.1:0-2963 GCF_059933065.1 Blautia sp. HA3515
TCTCTGTAGGTTCATCTATAGTCACATTTTCAGGAATCAGGCTGCTCTTCTTGATGGAAGATGACTGATACCCAGCATATGCAGGATAAATCTGACCGCCTGCCAGTGACATGGGAAATCGCTGCCGCAGCTAAAATAGCAATACTTTTTCTTTTCATTTTTTTCATTTCAGCACCTCTGTTATCATTTATATATCAAAATTTCATTCTTTTGTAATGTTTATGTAATAATTTGTTTTAAATTTTATCAGCATGATTATATCACAATTCTTCTTCTTTCGACACCCCCTAATTTATATTTTTTTACTCATCCCTTTTTCCTTGCTTTTTTCATAAAAATACTGTATATTTCTTTCAAGTCAAAAATCGTACTCCCACTGAGATATACTCTTATTACTCACCATTATAGAAGCGGGAGTCTTCTCGACTGTGATCAAAATTTAAAGGAGCGTGAATATATTTCGGATTCTGGTGTCCCTATACAGGTAGCCGCAATCCACAATTCTGATTGTACTGTCTGCCTTTTTTTCATCAGCAGAAACAGCAATGACAACAGTAAATAAGATTCGTATCCACTCCCTTGCAGAGCAGGGGAATCGACGGGCGGTCACATTAGAAAAGGTGATTGCCGACACAGGCAAACTGCTTACCACCGTTTTAATCGGAAATAATATTGTTAATATTTCCACCTCTTCATTGGTAACTACTTTAACGATCCGCGTTTTCGGGAATATCTATGTGGGCATTGCTACCGGTATCCTGACTCTGGTGATCCTGCTTTTTGGTGAGATCACGCCAAAAACCCTGGCTACCCTGCATAACGAAAAGCTTGCCCTGGCCTATGCCCGTCCTATTTATTTTCTGATGATCGTTCTGACACCGATTGTTTATATAGTAGGCAAGCTAGCCGCAGGGATCATGTTTCTTCTCAGAGTAGATCCGGACGCAAAACCACAGCAGATGACTGAGCATGAGCTGCGTACTCTGGTAAATGTAGGCCAAGAGGCTGGTGTGATTGAAAGCGAAGAAAAACAGATGATCTATAATGTGTTTGATTTTGGGGATTCCACAGCCAAAGATGTTATGATTCCCAGAATTGATATGACCTTTGTGGATGTAAATGCATCTTATGATGAATTAATGGATATCTTTAAGAAGGATATGCACACACGCTTTCCGGTTTATGAAGACAATACAGACAACGTGATCGGTATTATCAATGTAAAAGATCTGATTCTTTATCCAAAGAAAGATGAATTTTCTGTTCGTGAGCTTCTTCGTGAGCCTTACTTTACTTATGAATATAAAGGAACTGCTGATCTGATGCTGGAAATGCGTAAGGCATCTGTGAATCTGGCCATTGTACTTGATGAATACGGCTCTACTGCCGGGCTTGTCACACTGGAGGATCTGTTGGAGGAAATCGTTGGCGAGATCCGTGATGAATACGATGAAGATGAAGAAGAAGATCTGAAAGAACTTCAGCCAGGCCGTGAATACATAGCTTCCGGCTCAGCCAAGCTGGATGATATCAATGAAACCCTTGGCACTCAAATGGTATCTGAAGATTATGATTCCATTGGTGGTTATATTATTGAACAGTTGGACAGCCTTCCAACAGAAGGACAGTCCGTTACATTGGACAGTGGTATCCGCCTGGTGGTTGACAAATTAGACAAGAACCGTATTGAACTGGTTCATATCTGGCTTCCTCCAGCTTCCTCTAAAGATACTGATCCTTCAGAAGCCGAATCCCCTTTGCATTAAAATTGTAACTGTTCAGCACCTTCACAGTTGAAATCCAATTCAAGACGAAAGTCCCCTGCCAGGTTATAAAACCGTAAGCATGGGGACTTTTTACTTAGACCATAAGCTTGGAATTGCAATATGATCCGAGTAACTTCTCCGGCGACTGCCCGGATTCCTTCTTCAGTATCCTTCCAGTTTTCCCGAGTGATCCCATCCGGACAATCTGCACATACATAAAACTTTGTATCCGGATACAGCATCTGATAATACATCAAAGCTCTTCTTGCATGATAACTTTTACAGCAAAGAATTGCTTTTCTTATTGTAAGCCCAAGTCCATCTGTTATCTTTCTGGAATAAATGGCATTTTCATAAGTATACGTAGCTTTATCTTCCTTAAGGATTGCATGGTCCGGAACATGATTATGCACCAGCACATCCTTCAGAAATTCCCATTCAGTATCATACTTCCTGTTATAGTCCTTTTTGGGGGACAACACTCCTGAAAAATGTCCCATCACAACGCTGTACTTTCCGCTTGGCAGTATATACGGTGCATATCCTTCCATGTAAAGTCTGGCTGCATGTTCTGCCATTTCCGGATATCCGTTACCTGGAATAAAAATAATATCTGCTTTTTCTGGAATATCTTCTGCAAAAACAAAATCTCCTATCGTTTTCATAAATTCTTCCAACATAACTGTACCTTTCTGTTCATCTGTATTTGCAGGTATCATGTCCTGGGACTATACCTCCACATCATCTATAAAGATTATACCATTTTTCAGTTCACTTCGTCACGATCAATGTACTATAGCCATCCTCCCTCAGCCGCTGTTCCATACGGATGGCATTTTCAAGCTGTTGATATGCTCCCACCTGTACCTTAAAAAGATCTCCATCCCACAGTATATATGCAGGATAACCACGGTCTAATAATTGATACAGTAATCTATCTGCATTTTCACGGTTTCGAAATGCTCCTGTCTGTACCCGGTAATATAACGGATTTTCTGCATCAGTTTCATCCAGCGTTCCCAGTATGGCATCTGCAATTGCCTGTGGGATATCCTGCTTCTTTTCATCATAAAGGGTATTGTCTTTTTCTGAATTAATAAAACCTGTTTCTATCAAAAGTGCGGGCATCTTTGTTTTTCTCAGTACAACCAGTCCTGGCCGTTCCTGCACTCCGATCTCCCGAAAGCCCAATTCTCC
>NZ_JAYFUY010000140.1:0-3564 GCF_059933065.1 Blautia sp. HA3515
AGATCCCGGTCATCAAGGTCCCGAGGTAGATATGAGTGACCTGGAACCCAACGGCCCAGGCTCCTTAGATATGAAGGCAAAGGCTACCAGTGGTACACAGGGTTCTTACACAGGCCTTGGAGAATATCAGCTGAACCTGGATATGTCCCTGAAGCTGCAGGATATCCTTCAGGATCGGGGATACCAGGTAGTCCTTACAAGGACGGATAATTCCACTGCCATCAGTAATAAAGAGCGTGCCCAGTATGTAGCGGAGCAGGGGGCTGATATTTATGTGCGGATCCATGCCAATGGAGACAGTTCACATACTGCTTCCGGCGCACTGACCATCTCCCCATCTTCCCAGAATCCTTACGTTTCACAGCTTTATGACGAGTCCAACCGTCTTTCCCAGTGCATTCTGGATGCTTATTGCGAAGCTACAGGCTTTAAGAGTCTGGGTGTCCAGTACATGGATAACATGACTGGCATTAACTGGAGTACTGTGCCTGTTACCATCGTTGAAATGGGCTTTATGACAAATGAAAGCGATGACCTCCAGACGAGTAACACCGCTTTCCAGGATACCATGGCTACAGGGATCGCCGATGGTATTGATTCTTATTTTGGGATATCCAGATAATTATTCCTCGCTTTTCCCATCTGTCCCCTCGTAGGATTTCTCCCATATCTCTGAGAACACTGCCAGGGGACAGTCTGTCAGCATACACATCAAAAGAAAGCATTCATAAGGATTGACTATGTATATATCGCTCATACCACATTTTTCCAGAAGCTTCTGACTCTCTTCAATGAAATGGTGATAGCGCTTATAAGGATCTTCATCTTGCATTTTTTGAGAAATAATGAAAAACTCCAAAGTAAGAAGATCAAATCTTTCTACCGGAAATTTGTGGTTCAGGATGTTTGTGATCCTCTGTCGGCTGAAACGCTTCTGGCTGAAATGCTTTGCCAGAATGGAGGCAGACATTTTTTTCAGATTTCCCATTTTGTTGATAGGAATCCCATTACAGATTACCTTTTCCAGATCTGAAGGTGTAATATTCTCTGCCGTCCATCTTCTGTGCCTGCCTCTTTCATCTTCATCTTTCTGATACAGATCAGCAATGACCTGCTTTGCCTGTTCCAGGAGTCTCATAAATTCCTGAAATGCCTGGCTCTTCTCGGATCTGGGGTCTACCCAGCCAGCTTTCAGTCCTGCCAGATATTCCATCAGTTTTTCCTCTGTATCGATCATAGGGCCGCCCCCATAAGCAGCTGTATCATTTTGTATTGCAACCGGCACCAGTTCTTTGTATTTTTCTTTATATTCCTGTGCCTTTGCATACAGGTAATGATGGGTATAGCAGTACCAGTAGATCACCTCTTCCGGATTTGAAAAATCAAAATCCTGCTCCCGCAGCACACAAGTAAGGAAATCCGACACATCTCCTGCACTCATCCTCAGGCCGAATCCTAAAAGGAATACAGTATCACGTTTCACAGATGCCTGTGTCAGCCAGTTATTTATAAGAGCCGGCAGCTTTGTTGATGTGGGATTCATTGACTTAGGTGTACAGGTTTCTTTAAATGATTCTAATGCAATCTCCCTGTAAACCTCCTGCGGGACCTGTGCAAAAGGCTCTTCCAGCCCTGCCCGCTCATAAATATATCTTTTCAGATGATCTCCAAAGGATACCAGTTCCATCTCTTTATAAAGATAATGAAAGATTACCTCCGTATCCTTTTCTTCAAAGCTATCCAGTTCAACCACCTGACGAAACCTCTGGGCTGCCTTCCTTGTAAATTCAAAATCCTTAACTGTATCAAATACAACGGTCTGTTCAAAATCCAAATCCTTCATCCGATTATTCATGATCAAACACCTTCTTTATTTAAATGCTTCCTGGCATTTCCCTACAGCTGCAATACTTTCTTTAATCTTTCCCTTATGGAGCCTTTTACCTTTCTTTCATGCACCTGACAGAGAATCACAGTTGCATTGTCTCTACCGCCCTTTTCAAGTGCAAGCTTCATCAGATCATGGACTGTATCTGGTGCATTCTTTCTCCTGTTCAGGATCATCTGGATCTCTACTTCTGTAAGCATGTCCGAGATTCCGTCCGAGCACAGCATGATCCTGGTATCCGGCTGACAATCAATTTCTACCACAGAAGGCTGGATCACCATTTGATCCTCAGGAATCCCCAGATACTGGGTAAGAGGAGCTTTTCCCAAAAGCCCGTTTCCCAGAACATGGTCGGTAGAAATCCTGAAAAAGGCCCCATTTCTTTCCTGATAGATCCGGCTGTCACCTACGTTACACACATACAGCTTCTGTCCTGCAAAAACAGCCATTGCCAGAGTTGTTCCCATCGTACTGATACGGTTCTTTGCAGCATAACTGCACACAGCCAGGTTCATTTCCCTGCATGCTTCCTGTACAAACTCTTCTGCCCGATGTTTCAGCTTTGCTCTGTTCCTTTGATAGTAACTGCCCAACCTTTCTGCAGCTAGCTTTGCAGCTACTTCTCCGCAGCTTTCGCCACCCATGCCATCAAAAAGAGCCAATACAGGAAATGTCCGGCTGGAACACCTTTCTTCGGAAATTTCTCCAGATCCATCATTTATTTCAGGAAGCATGTGTCCACAACACCAGAAATTGTCCTCATTATTGCTGCGTATCTTCCCCTTGTGGCAAGCATAGGCATACTCAATATCGTAATTCATTCTATAGTCCTTCGTAACTGTAAAGATACTGAACAGTTACAATCCTTCTATTATTCTATTCGTCAAACTATTCTATTCGTCAAACTGCTCCAGAGAATTTTTCCAGTATTTTTCTCCCCGCTTATTGTACTCTGTGCTGTCGGTTTCTTTGTCATGAACAGTCCCATCAGCATCAATCCAGCGGATCAACTTGCCTCTTCTGTCATAATAGTATAATTCCTGCTTGCTATCTGTCCATATATATGCAAAAAACAGACGTTCATCCCAGTAATAATATTCTTCATAAACACCGTCATCGGACATCTCCGGATAGATCAAAGCCTTTACCAGCTTGTTGTTCTGATCATAATATCTTAATCTTTCACCCTTTGTCCCTACTTCCTGGCAATCCGGAAGCTCATTGACGATTTCCGAAGCCTGCTGTTTGATAGTCTCAATCGCAGTAGAAAAATCATCAACCTGCGCTGTATGTGTATCATTTTCCTCCAGGATGCTTACTACCTGGTTGGATTTGCGTAAAGGAAGATTCTCTTCAAGCATGCTTCTTACATATAAAATCGTTATGATACAAGCTGCCAGTGCAATCCCGGCAGCCAGTACACTCCACAAAGCAGGTCTTCGTTTCACTTCGCCTGACCCTGACTTGATTTTTTCAAATAATTTGGAATGCTTTTTCACAGGCTTGAGGCATCCGCTTTCCACCGCCGGATTTACTTTTGGCTTCTTTTCCGGATCTGCCTCCATACGTCCATGCAGCAGATCATCCATTGCATGATAAAACTCCTCAGGAGTCTGATACCGTTCTTCCGGGCGATATGCACAAGCTTTCAAGATAATAGCAGAAAAAGCCTGATC